>USHH01000021.1 GCA_900554345.1 uncultured Bacteroidales bacterium
GCGCCCTCCTTGATTATGTATGGCCTGCCTCACTTGTCGGGCATTTCCTCATCGGGGAAACGATACTGTCCTTTGTGGCGCGTAATCCTTCCGTAAGTCACGGCATGACGCGGACAGGTGTGGTAGCAGGCCAGGCAGCTGCAGCAGTTGATGCTCCACACCGGCATGCCGCCACGCATGCTGATGTTCTGGTTAGGGCAGCTTCGCACACAGAGTCCGCAGCTTATGCAGTCGTCGTTATGGTGCCATTTGCCGGGCATCACGCCCCACTGACGAAACAGCGGGTAGATGAGCCGGCTCTTGAGCCTCGGCCAACTTCCTCTCACCACATCGATCGCCATCGGCCGGCATCCGTCGGCATCATATGTTAAGTCGCGTAGGGTGTCGGCGAGAGCGGCGATACGCTCAGGAACCGCAATTAGCTTGCGATGCTCCACCTCGGCCGCATCCACATCGAAACCGGGCAGAAGCACGTAGGTGTTGGGCATCGTCACGCTGCCGACATAGGATAGCCGGAGACCCCGCTCCTCGAGGAGACCTCGCAGCATCTCCGGAGCCATGCCGGTCTCGTCGCCGCATGTCAACACCGCCCACACAGGCAGGCGCTTCTCATCGACTGCATCGGCGAAGGCATTGCGTGGCAACCCGCGGATGAACCTTACAACCGGGTCGGGGATACCCCAGGAATAGACAGGAAAAACGAATCCGACGCTTTTCCCTACGGGGTGCATGGAGCCGGCGTGGATGGCGGGCATATACTCCACCTGCTCTCCAAGCACCGCTCCGAGCCTATTGGCCACATACCGGGAATTGCCGCTTGCTGAAAAGTAGAAGATCATGGTTGAAAAGATAAAGACAGACTGGAATGTAGATGATATTTGGAGTGGATATGACTTTCTGATTGTATATTAAGTGAATATCTTGAAGATCAGCTCGCGCAGCAGCTCGTTGACACTCTGCGTGGAGCCCACGCCCTTGCTCTTAACGTCAAACTCGCGGAGATGATGCACGGCGTTGACGGCCTGCCGGGCAGTGTAGCAGCGCATGCCGTCCTTCACGCTTCTGATCTGCCACGCCTGACGGGCCTCGAGCGCCGCCATGACAGAGGCGTCAGACTTTTCGGGAAGCATCTTGGCGATCACGAGCTTCACGAAATAGGAGAAGAGAGTGCCGGCGGTGTTGAAGAGCGTCTCCTTGTCGGAATTACGGCTGAAATAATTCACTATCTTCATAGCCTTGACGTAATCCTTGACAGAGACGGCATCGACGAGCGCGAAATTGCTGTAGTCTTTCGACTGGCCGATGTTCTTCTCTATCAGGTCGGCAGTGATTCCTGCGGAGATTGCCGGCCCGGCTGCCACAATCAGCTTGTCGACCTCGCCGAAGAGCTTGCTGAGCGGCGAACCGACATATTCGCAGAGCATAGCCACTCCCTTCTGGTCGATCGATATACTGCGGGAGTCGCAGTATTCCTTAAGAGGAACGGCGAGCTCATAGTCGCGCAGCATGGCGCTGGTGAAGACCACTGCGCCCGACTTGGCGGCCGCCTTCAGCAAAGCGCATGTGGCATTTAACGTGCCTCCCTTGTAGACAACGACAAACACCGTAGTCGGCGTAGGATGCGCCACATATGAGGCAATTCTGTCGAGTGCCTCCTTAGCCCCGGCCATTCCCTGGGCTTCCTTGAGCATAACGAGCTGACGGGGAGCCATCACGGGATACTGCTGCGCCGCCGACACCACGGCGGCCATGTCGGCGTCGGCCCCGAAATAAGACACCATGTTGAAATCACGGTCGTCGGGAGCCACCACCTTTTGCTCGAGAAGATTGACAATGGCGTCGATATAATAGGCCTCCTCCCCCATCAGGATATAGACGGGAGCGAACCTGCCGGCCCTGATGTCGGCAGTGATTGAACGGAACCGGGTCTGTGTGTCAGATTTCTTTGCCATTGCCTGATGAGGTTTCGCTTATCGGATCAAGAAACATGCTGCTGAAGAAATAGAGCAGCAGCACAGTGGCTATCGCGCTGCCTGCCGCCAGCCATGGAAATCCGGAGTCCGGCAGACCCACAGAGTCTGGAGTGGCGGAAATCATCCCGGTGTTTACCAGCCAGGAGCTGACAACCACCATCGAGTTGTTGAGGGCATGCGCACAGACGGCGGTCCAGAGCGACTGCGATCGGAAAAGGAGAAACCCGAAGAGGGCACCGAGAAGCAGCCTCGGCACAAAGCCGAAAAACTGGAAATGCAGTATGCTGAAGACCAGAGCGGCCAGCGTGACGGCCCAGAAAGGACGGAGGCCGCAGCTCCCGAGGAGCCTCTGAAGGGCGCCGCGGAAGAATATCTCCTCACAGAAACCCGTGAGGATGCCGACAACGAGCACAGCCATCACCATACCGCCGAAGGATGTCGACGATAGCAGCAGCTCACCAGCCTTTCCGTTGGCTTCCTCCCAGGTGCGGAGCGTCTGCTCCAGCCGGGCCATCGACTCCGGCAGATGGATATGCGCGTTCCAGTCGACAATCCAATTGAGGGCCGGCAGCGACACTATATATAATGCCAGAATGCCGAAGATGGCTCTCGCAGTGAGATTACCGTCAAGCTTCAGAAAGTGACCTGGATGAAAACCGGCAAGTTTCACGGCGAGGATAGCCGGCACACAGAAAGCGAGCACGCCCTGGATAGCCGAAGTGGCCATGACGGCGCCACGCGACGGCGCCGAGGCATCGGTATAGGCAGCCGCAATCAGCGATGTGGCAAACAGCCCCACGAGAAAGAGGCCGAAAAGGAGGAGAATGCCCTGCCCTCCCCTGATGACCGGCGGGAGCGCCGGAGCGGCGGTCTTCATATATTGTCGAATTTTTTCCTTCGGAACACGAAATTGCGTCCGAGATATTTCTCACGCACCACGGGATTGGCCGCGAGTTCCTCGCTCGTGCCTTGAAAGAGGATCTTCCCCTCGAAGAGGAGGTAGGCGCGGTCGGTGATGCTGAGGGTCTCCGGAGCGTTGTGGTCGGTGATAAGGATGCCGATGTTCTTCTCCTTGAGCTTATAGACGATAGCCTGGATATCCTCGACGGCGATAGGGTCGACCCCGGCGAAAGGCTCGTCGAGCATGATGAACTTCGGATTGATGGCGAGACACCGGGCAATCTCCGTGCGCCGGCGCTCGCCGCCGGAGAGCTGGTCGCCGAGATTCTTCCTGACCTTCGTAAGCCGGAACTCTTCTATGAGGCTCTCCAGCTTCTCCTTCTGCTGCTCCTTGGTGAGCTTCGTCATCTCGAGCACGGCGCGGATATTGTTCTCCACGCTCAGCTTGCGGAAGACGGAAGGCTCCTGGGCGAGATATCCGATGCCGAACTGGGCGCGTTTATACACGGGATAGCCGGTGATGTCGTGGTTGTTGAGGAAAATCTTACCCTCGTTGGCGGAGACAAGACCGGTGGTCATATAGAAAGTGGTGGTCTTTCCTGCGCCGTTGGGGCCGAGGAGTCCCACGATCTCCCCCTGCCTCACGTCGATTGAGACATGGTTGGCCACCGTGCGCTTGCCGTATCTCTTCACGAGATTCTCGGTCCGGAGCACACCGATACCGTCATCCTCACCGGGATTTTCGCCCTCGGAGACAGCGTCAGACATGTCGGATTTGTCGGACGTGTCTGACCCGACTGACTCGGAAATCTCCACCGTCTGCTCCACATCGCCGTCGATGGCCTCTGGCACGTCGATCAGCGCCGTCTCCTTGTCGTCGGAAGGGTTGTCAGATGAGGGAGCGTTATTGTTTTTATTCGTGTTGAAAATAGAGAAAATCTTCATTGTCAGCATTTATTACACATGGGGAGGAGCGAGCGGATATAGTCGGTGAGCAGACGTATTCCCACATTGTTGCTGCCGCCCTGGGGAAGTATGATGTCGGCATAGCGTTTGGAGGGCTCTATATAAAGCTCGTGCATAGGCTTGAGCATCTCCTGATATCGGTCGATCACCATCTGTGGCGTGCGTCCGCGCTCTATGCAGTCGCGGTGGATTACGCGGATGAGCCTTTCGTCGGCATCGGCGTCGACAAACACCTTGACGTCGAGCATATCGCGCAACTCCTTGTCAGTGAGCACAAGTATTCCCTCCACCACGACCACTGCACGCGGCGTGAGTGTGCGCGTGGCGCTCTGTCGTGAACACGTAAGGAAGTCATAGGTCGGCATCTCCACGCGATTCCCCTCGCGGAGCATGCGGAGATGGCGGCATAGCAGACTCCATTCGATTGCGTCGGGCTCGTCGTAGTTCATGCCGAGCCTCTGCTCAAGTGGAATGTGGCTGTTGTCCTTATAATAACAGTCCTGGGGCATCACCACCACCGAGTCCGGGGGGAGCTGCTCCACTATTTTCCTTACCACAGTTGATTTACCGGAGCCTGTGCCTCCGGCTATACCTATTGTCAGCATATCCGGTAGTATTGCGCAGCCGGGGATGGAGAAGAGGGCACTCCGGCTTTTTAAAGACAAAAGTAGTAAAAATCGGCCATAGCTCAAAATCTTTTCGACATGCGCAGTCGTTTCAAATAAAGATCAGGGCCGGGTAAGGGGAGAAAAGGCAAAACTGATTTCACAGATTCGGTTTTTCATCAAAATTTTATTAACTTTGCAACCGCTTATCTAACCCACTACCGCATGATAGTCTCTTCGATCAAGTCGTTTGGACGCTACTGTATGTTTATGACGCAGGTATTCCGCCTGCCCGACAAATGGCGTGTATTCTTCCAGAAGCTCGTGTTTGAGATCAGCAAACTGGGCGTTGACTCGATACCGCTCGTGATCATCATCTCGCTCTTCATCGGAGCCGTGATCTGCATCCAGATGACCATCAACATAGTATCACCGCTTATCCCCTCCTACTCCACGGGCCTGGCCACCCGCGAGATCCTTATCCTGGAGTTCTCGTCGACCATGATGTCGCTGATCCTCGCCGGAAAGGTGGGGAGCAACATAGCCTCCGAGATCGGCACCATGCGCGTCACCGAACAGATCGACGCGCTGGAGATCATGGGCATCAACTCGGCCAACTTCATAGTCTTGCCGAAGATAGTCGGCTTCGTGCTGTTTATCCCGGTGCTTGTGGTGCTGTCGATGTTCATGGGCCTGCTGGGAGGATGGTTTATCGCCGAGTTCACCACCATGATCTCGGTGGAGAACTATGTCTACGGCATCCAGTCGTTTTTCAACGAATGGTATGTATGGTACGGCATTATCAAGACCCTCTTCTTCGCATTCATCATCACGAGCGTGGCGGCCTACTACGGCTACTACGTGAAGGGAGGGGCCCTGGAAGTCGGCCAGGCAAGCACCCGGTCGGTGGTGTCGAGCTCGATCCTCATACTACTCTCCGACGTAATACTCACCAAGCTGCTGCTGCAATAAAAGGAATCCGATATGATAGAGGCCAAGCATGTATCCAAATGGTTTGACGGAGTCCAGGTGCTCCACGACATCTCGGCGCGGTTCGAGGCTGGCAAGACCAACCTTATAATCGGACAGAGCGGATCGGGCAAGACAGTATTCATGAAATGCCTGATCGGGCTTCTGACACCGGAAGAGGGAGAGATACTCTACGACGGACGTCGGTTCCGCTCGCTCAACACTGAGGAGAAGCGTCAGCTCCGCTCGGAGATCGGCATGCTGTTTCAGGGGTCGGCGCTGTTTGACAACGAGACGGTGCTCGGCAATGTGATGTTTCCTCTGAAGATGTTCAGCAAGAAGAGCCACGCCGAGCAGCTGGAGCGTGCCCATTTCTGCATCAGCCGTGTGGGTCTGAACAACGCCGACGACAAATATCCGTCGGAGATCTCGGGCGGCATGCAGAAGCGTGTTGCCATCGCCCGCGCCATAGCGCTCAACCCGCGCTACCTCTTCTGCGACGAGCCGAACTCCGGTCTCGACCCGCGCACCTCGATCCTCATCGACGAGCTGCTCTCAGACATCACGCATGAATACGGCATCACCACGGTGATCAATACCCACGACATGAACTCAGTGCTCGGCATCGGCGAGAACATAGTCTTCATCAACAAAGGCCATTGCGACTGGACGGGAAATGACAGTACAATATACCGCAGCACAAACGAGAGCCTCAACGACTTTGTCTTCGCGTCGAAGCTCTTCAAAGAGGTGAAGAAATTCCTGGAGCGCAAATACGAGTCAGGCGAGGAATAAGCCTGCCCCACTTTAATAGAGTACCTGAAGTAGGTATCCGGCTTAGCTAACGCGTAAGGTGGAAAGATTCACAAATATTCCATTATAAAGAAAGCTTCAAATTCGATACTATCACATCTATCATGGATTGAGGGACCTCACATTCCTTTGCCATGACCGGCCAATGGGAAGACACATCAGTAATACAGTCGATGATTTCAGCAGCCTCCTTTATATTGTTGTGTCTCGCAAATTCCAGAAGGTCCTTTCGAGTGATGTTGTCAAACTTCCCGTTGATTGACATCTGGTGCTGTGCGGTCCATCCCCCCTTTGGATTGTAGGCAAATCCCATGTCATACGCTGGCGAAAGGTTCCATTTGCCCTGTCTATCCATAAGGAATGATATGTTCTTGGTATGGTCATCCTGATTGCGGATCACCACATTGAATACCATACGACGAAACATTTCCTGCGCCTGTGAATATGGCAGTCTCAATGCCCTCATCACGTTGAACGCCTGCTCGTAAGAGTAAGATCGTGGATTGCGGTAGTCATAATGCGCTATTCCGCAAAGCGTCTGCATGTGGATTTTCTCACCGTCATGACGGTCAAAACGCTTGGTGAGAAAATGGGCGCGTCCATTCTCCTCTACCAAACTGCAATCCGACATCTCAATGCCGCATTCCTTAACAAGTCTATAAAAAGAGTATTCCAGACGACCGAAATTCTGCGTTTCCCTGAATCCGGCTTCGGCGGTGACACCATCGAGTTTGATCAGATAATAATCAAAGCCTTCCGGAGCTTCAATCTGTCCTGAACGGACTTCTCCCGTCAGTGGGTTGTAGGCAATGATGGCTTTTGCCCTCTGTCCTCCGGCTGAAGTGCCGAGACGCACGATTTCTGCTATCGCCGCCTTCTTGTCTTCTTCAAGATTGGCTCCGAATTCCTCCTTTTCCGAAAGTGCTTCGCTTGCCACTTCAACAAGAGAGTCAAGTTCTATTCTGACATCCGGACTATAGGGAGCATCCATGGCCGGCTCAAACTCCAAAGCTCCCATGCAGCGTTTACCGAGGAAACATAGTGTCTCCACGGCGTTTCCGCTACTTCGTCCGGTGAGCGCAAGCCAGCGGTCGAACAATGCCCGCCCGTAAGTGTCGGGCAATGAATCGGCAAGCATACCTGGAAGCCCCTTGAACGTCTCACGACCTATGTCGGAGAATGAATACACCCTTCCCTGACGAACAGGCATCAGAATCGGCGACGGCTCAAGTCCTCTGCCGATGAAACTGTCGACATACTCGAAATATGCCAACTGACGGTGGCTGTCCCAGCGGAATGTGCCGACAGGTTGGCCATACAGGTTTACTCTCGCTATATCTACCATTCTGGTTCTTCCGTATTAGGTTGTGGGTCGGTTTTGTTATTACCGCTTGCGCGTTTACGCTGCTTCTTCTTACTTGCCTCGACAAACTCGAAATATTCGTTGGGGCTCATCTCATCTTCCTTAATGAGTGGTGAGAACACATCCAGTTCGCCCAGAATGCGAAACACACGCATCAGGGAATCGAAATAGCTTATAT
Source organism: uncultured Bacteroidales bacterium (assembly GCA_900554345.1). Taxonomy (GTDB): domain Bacteria; phylum Bacteroidota; class Bacteroidia; order Bacteroidales; family Muribaculaceae; genus Lepagella. The sequence continues at coordinate 7,768 of USHH01000021.1, forward strand.
CACCTTTTTCTATTTTCTTCAATGTTGTCAGTGAGACTTGCGCCTGTTCAGCGAGCGACGCCTGAGTGAAATTCTGTCGGAGTCGCAGATGCCTGATTTTCTGTCCCAGCCGACGGCGGATTTCACCGTCAGGCAACATATAAATATTTTCTTCCATAGTCGTACTTGCGTCTATTAGCTTGCAAATATAACAATAATAGCTTAAACTACGACTATTTAATTCCAAATATTTTCAAATAAAAATGGGGCTCGACCTCGGCATACGCACCGGCGAGGACGCCGCACGGATGGCGAGGAGCCTCAAGCAGTACCTCCGGCACCCCGACAAGCTGTTCCGGCGGGTACGTGACCAGCACGGCAACCTGCGGCTCTCGAAAGCCGCCAAGGCCTACCATCCCGGCCGTGGCGTCTACCGCAGCAGCTACAGGAACGCCAGGCGCCTCGCCGTCACCGAGACCAACATCGCCTACCATACCGCCGACCACCTGCGCTGGCAGCAGATGGACTTCGTGGTCGGCATCGAGATCAGGCTGAGCGGCAACCATACCGTCAACGGCCTTCCGCTTACCGACATTTGCGACACCCTCGCAGGACGCTACCCGAAGGACTTCAAGTTCACCGGATGGCATCCGCACTGCCGCTGCCACGCCGTGACGGTGCTGAAGACAGAGAAGGAGATGGCCGAGGACACGCGGCGCATCCTTGCCGGCGAGGAGCCGCTGAAAGGCTCCGTCAACACCGTGCGCGACGTTCCCGACGCTTTCGGCAAATGGGTCGAGGCCAACAAGGACCGCATTGAGGCAGCGGAGGAACGGGGAACCACCCCATACTTCATCAAAGACAACCGGGAGACGGTGAAGAGGATCATGGAAGTAGGCATAGCGAGCCCGGCCGAGACATCAGATTCTAAGAATAATACCCAGCTCGCCAGCCATAACATTGACAACACAGAATCTAAACAAAAGGCTCAGCTCATCTCCTTGTTAAAAGATAAAATAACTAAACTTCCTCAGCATCAGCCAGTCTTTATCGAAGGCGACAATATCGTTTCAGGGGCATTGGGTGTGACGCGCGGTTCGATTAAGCAGTCGATGGGTCACAATAAGAATATTTCCGTATTGCAGATCCTTGTTGATTTGAAGATGTATGTTCCAGAAGCCAAGTATGTAGGCTGGAAGCCTGTAGCAGAGGGCAAGCATAAGGAAACGGGCTGCTTCATGTATTATGAAATTACAAAGGACGGCGTTCCTTACTATCTCAACATAAAAGCCCATCTGGGTTTTAAGGCAGAAATTCTATATTGTATTTACGGCAGTATAAATCTGGAAGGCATCATATCATGCTTCCCGCCTGATAGCGTAATGGCAATGTTAAAAAAATAAGTCGTTGAATACGTCGATAGCTCTCCAATGGCTAAGCGATTTACTTCAACGACTTTTGATAATGCAAAATTAGCATTTTCTATTGGAATAACAAAATTATCGCCCTTAAAGATTTACATACCATGCATCCGGCGCCTCGGCAGAGCCACCGAAAGATTGTTGAAAATTAAATGTGATTACCATGTAATCATGTCGGGAATTCTTCGTACCTTTGCGTATCAACTACAATAAGATCTAAATCCCTAACCGACATCGCGATGAAGAAAGAGATTCTTGAGGCGCTGAAAGCCAAATTTCCGGGGGTCAGCGACAATGTTCTCGACAGGATAGCCACGAAGCTGGCAAAGACTGTCACGACGGCTGAGCAGGTCAAGACCGCAGTAGAGGGAGTGACCATCCAGCAGGTGATCGAGAGCTACGGCGACAGCCGGGCGACAGAGGCCTCCAACACGGCGCGCGAGAACGCCGTGAAGGACTACGAGAGCCGCTACGCAGCAACTCCGCGCCGTGATAGGCAGGCTGCCCGAACATCGTCTTCATCAACAAGAGTTATTGCGACTGGACGGGTAACGACAATACAATATACAGAAGTACGAGCAAGAACCTCAACGACTTTGTATTCGTGTCGAAGCTCTTCAAGGAGGTAAAGAAATTCCTTGAGCGTAAATACGAGTCAGGCGAGGAGTGAGACAAGCTCGGAGGAGAGCTCCACTTCCACCTTGCTGAAATCAAGCTCGTGACCCAGCTCACGGGCCATGGATGTGACGCCTTTCTCCTTGAAGCCGCAGGGATTGATGAGCGAGAAGCCGTCGAGGTCGGTATTCACATTGAGGGCCAGCCCGTGCATGGTGACATAGCGGCTGCATTTCACGCCTACGGCGCATATCTTGCGTTCGGCGGTAGTGCCCTTGCCGATCCAGACACCGGTGGCGCCATCAACCCTCTCACCGACAATGCCGTAACGGCCTATCACATTAATCACCGCCTGCTCCAGAAGCGTGACATACTGCTTCACGCCAAGATGATGATGCTCAAGGTCGATGAGCGGATATACCACCAGCTGTCCGGGTCCATGATACGTGATGTCGCCTCCCCTTTCGATGCGGAAGAGGTCGATGCCTCTCTGCTTCAAATACTGCTCGGCCACCAGGAGATTGGCTGCGTCGGCATGAAACCCGAGCGTGATAACCGGACAGTGCTGGGTCGTGAGGATATATTCCTTTTCAATGGGACTCCCCTGCTGCTTGGCGTCCTTCATACCGTTGAAGATAGCCAGCTGACGCTGCCAGGTCTCCTCATAGCGGGTGGTGCCGAGATGAATGGTCTCAATCATGGCTGCGGTCAGTGGGCGTGGCGCTCGGCGTGATAGCTGGAACGCACCAGCGGAGAGCTTTCGATGTAAAGAAATCCCTTCTCCTTGCCGATACGGCCGTATTCGGCGAACGTCTCCGGAGTGATATAGTCCTGAAGCGGATAATGATTGCGTGTGGGCTGGAGATACTGGCCTATGGTCATCACCTGGCAACCGGCCTCGAGGAGATCGTCCATGGTCTGGAGGATTTCCTCGCGTGTCTCGCCGAGGCCGAGCATTATGCCCGACTTGGCGCGGAAACCGCGCGACGCGATATGGCGGATCACGGCAAGCGACGTGTCGTAAGTGGCGCGTGAGCGCACATCCGGCGTAAGACGGCGCACTGTCTCCATATTGTGCGACACCACATCAGGCTTCTCCGCGAGCACAAGATCGACAAGCTCCATGCGTCCCTGGAAGTCAGGGATGAGCACCTCCATAGTGACGCCCGGACACTCCTCGTGAAGACGGCGCACCATAGCGGCCCAGTGGGCGGCTCCGAGGTCGGGAAGATCGTCGCGGTCGACGGATGTCAGCACGATATGCTTCAGTTTCAGCTCCTTCACGGAGTCGACAATCTCCTCTATCTCCTTGGGATCGAGCGGGAGGGGATGACCGCATGTCACATTGCAATACCGGCAGTTGCGGGTGCAGATGTTGCCGCCGATCATAAAAGTGGCGGTGCCGTTGCCCCAGCATTCGCCTCGGTTGGGGCACATGCCGCTCGAGCAGATGGTGTGCAGATGCTTCTCATTGAGGAGACCGACCACAGTTGAGGTCTTGAACCCTCTCGGGAGCTTTATTTTCAGCCAGTCAGGCTTGCGGCGGAAGTCAGGTTTTCCGTCGCGTTGTGTATCTTTTTCTGAAGCTGCGTCAGATTTCATGGCATTTATTTTTTTGCAAAGTTAACATTTCTCCGCGACATGGCCAACCCGGACAGATAAGGAGATCATCACAACATGCCGGGATGCTTCTCACGGAATGCGCCGAGGCGCTCCTCAGTCTTCATGCGATGGTGCTCCTGCATATCCGCAGCCGCCATGCATCCGTCGATCAGCGGACGATGGCCCAAGGCCCTGGTGATCGCCTCCCCTTCCTCAAGCACACGCCTTGATTCGGGGCTGACAAAACGGTCGAGAAACTTCTCCCACACATATTCCACGGCCTCTGCCGATGGATGCACGAGATCATCGGCATAGAAGCGATAGTCGCGGAGATCATCGGTGACGATCTCATATGCAGGAAAATACTCCGCAAAAGGGAACTCCGAGCATAGCCGCTCGCAGGCGAGCAGAAGAACGGCCTTCGAGCGGCTGTTACCCTCGAAACCATCTTTGAGATGCCTTACGGGACTGACGGTAAGGATGACCCTGAGATCGGGATATGCGGCGCATAATTCCTTAAGCAGCCCTCTCCATACATCCACAATCTCCTGAACCGACAGCCTGCGTCTCGTGAACATGGAAGCAGGTCTCTTGTGGCAGTTGGCCACCACATATCCGGGATTGCCGGCCAGCTCATAGATCCATGCAGTGCCGAACGTCACGATCAGCACGCCGGCTTCGGCCAGCGACGAGGAGAGCGAGCCTATGCCGGCAGTCACCTTAGCGGCGGTGGTAGCCGCAGAATCGGAAGCAGCGCCGGAATCGCAGAGCCAGGAATTCCAGATTCCCCTGTCGGTCGTAAGCGAGGTCTGCACCGACCGTTCCATATCGGCATCGCCAAGAGCAAGCCGAATGACTCGGGCTATCGAGAATGGATTATAAAGGACCCCACAGGGATTCACCCTTGCGTCCCAGCGGCACTGTCGCATGCGGTCTCCGATGTTGTCGGAGAAGCATGAGCCGAGAAGGAGAGCAGGGCGCTCGGGATCGAGAGGCGAGGGAGAGGGAGTGGATATGAATTCGGTTCGGAATCTCATGTATATGGAGTTTGGGAAATAACGTTGAAAAGTCATTTTTGTTGCCGTCTATCTCATAAAAGGTTATATAGGGTGGCCACGCCCACGAGGATTATCCGCAAGATTGAACGATGATGATTGCTGTGTGGCTTTTTTTGATTAACTTTGTGGAACCGAAGCAAGTCATTACAGAAAATCACACCAACCGATGAGAAATATCAGATATATCCTGGCAGCCGCGGCAGCCACAGGCGCCCTCTCGGCCTTCGCCTGGGGACAGAAAGGCCACGACACAACGGCCTTCATCGCCGAGCAGCGCCTCACCCACGCCACCAAGGCGGCCGTAGACAGCATCCTCGGCGGCAGGTCGATAGTGTATTACGCCAACTGGATGGACAACGCGTCGCACACTCCGGAATACGCCTACACCAAGACATGGCACTACAAGAACATCGACGAGGGCCTCACCTTCGAGGAGGCTCCCGAGCATCCCGACGGCAATATAGTGAAGGCCCTCAACGAGCAGACAGCCATCCTCGCCAACCCGCAGGCATCTCCTGACGAGAGGGAGCTCGCGCTGAAGATGGTGGTGCATTTCATGGGCGACATCCCCCAGCCTATGCACATGGGCCACGCCTCCGACCGCGGCGGCAACCAGTGGGCCGTGAAGTATTTCGGCCGCGACGCCAACATACACTCGGTATGGGACAGCAATCTGGTGGAGTCGGCCCACAAGTGGAGCTACACCGAATGGGAAGACCAGATCAACCGCATCGACCAGGATACCTTCAGGGCCATGACCGCCAACGGCACCCCGGAAAGCTGGGGCAAGGAGACGGCGGCAATCTGCAAGGAGGTATACGACAAGACACCCCAGGACACCAATCTCAGCTACGACTATATCGCCGAATGGACGCCCGTGGTGGAACAGCAGCTGCTGCGCGGCGGCGTGAGACTCGCCGACCTCCTCAACTCGATATTCGACCCCACCTACCGCGGCATGAACGCGCTGGTGAAGAAATAACAGCGACAAGAATAATAAAGACATTGACCGACAACACGCAGAAGCCGCAGCTGCCGGCGCTCAACCTTCCGAAAGCCGACCTCAGGATCGAGGCCGACCACGGTACATTAAAGGTGTTTGACAGGCTGCGTAAAAAATATGTGGCGCTGACGCCGGAGGAATACGTGCGGCAGCATTTCACCTCCTGGCTGAGCAACGGGCTTCACTATCCGGAGCCTCTGATGGCCAACGAGGCATCGATAACGCTCAACGACACGCGGCGCCGCTGCGACACCGTGGTATTCAACCCCGACGGCACGCCGATGATGATAGTGGAATACAAGGCGCCGACAGTGCGGATCACGCAAGACGTGTTTGACCAGATAGTGCGCTACAACATGGTGCTCCGCGCCCGCTATCTCGTGGTGTCGAACGGCATCAACCACTACTGCTGCCGCATCGACTACGAGGGCGACACCTACCACTTCATACCCAAAGTGCCCGACTACCACGACCTGAGATGGGGAACAAATGAAAACTGACATGCAAGGACATACATCAGAAGAGCCCGACTACAACTACCTCGACCTGCTCAACAGCCAGCAGCGCGAGGCAGTGGTGTATACCGGTGGCCCGGAGCTGGTGATCGCCGGCGCCGGCTCGGGAAAGACACGCGTGCTCACCTATAAGATAGTGCATCTCCTGAGTCTGGGCTACCAGCCCTACCGCATCCTGGCGCTGACCTTCACCAACAAGGCGGCGCGGGAGATGCGCGACCGCATCACGGCAATCGTGGGCCCCGACATCGCGGGACGCCTGTGGATGGGCACCTTCCACTCCATCTTCCTGCGCATACTGCGCCGGCACGCCGACACCCTCGGCTACAAGAGCAACTTCACCATCTACGACGCGGCCGACTCCCGCTCGCTCGTGAAGACCATCATCAAGGAGCTGGGGCTCGACGAGAAGATATATAAACCGGCAACAGTGCAGAATGCCATCTCCAATGCCAAGAACGCCATGATCATGGTGGACGACTATCTCACCGACAGCGACATAGCCAAAGCAGACGCGAAGATGAAAAGGCCGATGACCGGAGAGATCTACAGGATATACACCCAGAGATGCCGCAGCGCCAACGCGATGGATTTCGACGACATCCTCGTGAACATGAACCTTCTGCTGCGCGACAATCCCGACATCTCACGCCACTACCAGGAATTTTTCCGCTATATCCTTGTCGACGAGTATCAGGACACCAACTACGCACAGCATCTCGTGATCTCGCAGCTCACCCAGCAAAACCCCAACCTCTGCGTTGTGGGCGACGACGCACAAAGCATCTACTCCTTCCGTGGCGCCAACATCGGCAACATCCTGAATCTCGAGCGCCGCTACAAGGGACTGAGGATCTTCAAGCTCGAACAGAACTACCGGTCGACGCAGAACATCATCAACGCCGCGGGCAGCCTCATCACCCACAACACCCGGCAGATGCAGAAGAACGTCTTCAGCGAGAAGGAGCCTGGCGAGCCGGTGGGAATCATCAAGGCCTACAGCGACGCCGAGGAGGCTTATCTCGTGGCCAATATGATCTCGCAGTCGAAGCTCACACTCCACGACAGCTACGACGACTACGCCATACTCTACCGCACCAACGCCCAGAGCCGGGTGCTCGAGGAGTCGCTGCGCAAGCGCAACATTCCCTACCGTATATACGGCGGTCTCTCCTTCTATCAACGCAAGGAAGTGAAAGACATCATCGCCTATTTCCGCGTGAGCGTGAATCCCGACGACGACGAGGCGCTGCGCCGAATCATCAACTACCCGGCACGCGGCATCGGCGAGACCACCATGAAGAAGCTCCAGGCACTGGCCTCTGAGCAGGGGAAGAGCCTATGGGCCACACTCAACGGCCTCGACATGCCCAATCCTGTCTTCAACAAAGGCACCATGACGAAGCTCAACGGCTTCACGAGGCTCATAAAGGAGTTTGTCGACGACAACACCAGCGGCTCCGACGCCTTCGAGCTGGGCCAGCTGATCTACAACCGCACCGGAGTCTATGTGGCTCTCGCCCACGACAACACCCCGGAGAGCATCAGCCGCAAGGAGCACCTCGACCAGATCCTCTCGGCGCTCAAGCAGTTTGTGGAGATGAAGAACGAGGCCGGGGAAGATGGCGCCACCATGCAGGCATTCCTATCGGAAGTGATGCTGGCCACCGACCAGGACTCCGATGATAGCGCCGACGGAGCTATGGTGACAATGATGACAGCGCACGCAGCCAAAGGACTCGAATTCAAGCACGTGTATATAGTGGGAGTGGAGGAAGACCTCTTCCCGTCGGCGATGAGCAAAGACTCCACGGCACAGGTTGAGGAGGAACGCAGACTGCTCTACGTGGCCATTACGAGGGCCAAGGAGACCTGCATGCTCACCTACACCACCAACCGCTTCCGCAACGGGCAGCCGGTGCTCACCAGCCAGTCGCGCTTCATCGACGAGCTGAGCCCGCGCTTCACGCGCCGCATCAGCTCCGGAGCCGCAAAAAGCGGACTCCCCGACCCCTCCGCCTCCTACCGCGCCGAGACAAGCCGATACACGCGGACTTCTCCTACGAAAGTATCTGACTCACGCACTGCGGAGACGCAGACAAGACGCCTGAAACGCCCGCAGGACATGACGCCGCTCACCGGAGAAGGGACCCACAAGCTTGACGAGATAAGGGTGGGCACCACCATCTCCCACGCCAAATTCGGCAAAGGCGAGATCGCTGACATCAACACCACCTCAAGCGCGACAATCATCACCGTAGACTTCAATCTCTCCGGACGCAAGAAACTGTTTCTGGAATTCGCCAGATTTGAAATAACCTCTTATTGAAAATGGACAACACACTCAGCCCGGCAGGCATCAACGAGATACCGACCCCGTTCTATATAGTATATGAAGAGAAGCTGCGCCGCAACCTCGCGACAATCACGAGGGTGACGCGCGAGGCCGACGTGAAGATCATCATGGCCTTCAAGGCCAACGCCCTCTGGAAGACGTTTCCGGTTATCAGGGAATACGTGTCGGCCTCGACAGCAAGCTCACTCAACGAGATGCGCCTCTCGCTGAAGCATCTCGGCAACGAGGTGCACACCTACTGCCCGGTCTATACCGAAGACACATTCGGCGAGTTTCTGGGGGGAAGCACCCATATCACCTTCAACTCCCTGGCCCAGTTCCGGAAATTCCATCCGCGAATGGAGGCCTACAACCGTGAGCATCCGGAGAAAAGGGTGTCGGCGGGGCTGAGGGTAAATCCGAGATGCAGCGTCATAGAGACCGACATCTACAATCCATGCGTGCCGGGGAGCCGCTTCGGAGAGGTGAGCGAGAACCTGCCCGACCGACTGCCGGATGGACTCGAGGGGCTGCATTTCCATGCCCTCTGCGAGTCGTCGAGCCACGACCTGGCGAAGGTGCTCGAGGCATTCGAGACGCAATACGGCAAGTGGCTGCCGCAGGTGAAATGGCTCAACATGGGAGGCGGCCACCTGATGACACGCGCCGATTACGACACAGAACATCTGATCTCGCTGCTCCGCGACTTCCATCAGCGCCATCCACACCTGAAACTCATAATGGAGCCGGGCAGCGCCTTCACCTGGCAGACAGGCGACCTCGTCACGACAGTGCTTGACGTGGTGAGCGACTCCGGCATCTCCACGGCCATCATCGACGCCTCCTTCGCCTGCCACATGCCCGACTGCCTGGAGATGCCCTACAAGCCGGCGATCGCCGAGGCCCTTCCCGACGACAGCACGGAAGGCCTCCCCTA
>USHH01000022.1 GCA_900554345.1 uncultured Bacteroidales bacterium
CGGCGGCCGCCAGAGCCACGAGCGCGGCAATCATCATATATCGGGTGAGTCTCATTGATATCTTATGAAATAGTAAATGTATACTGCTTTTATTCTTTTACTGTCAGCCGAGCATAGACTCGAGGGTCATGGGGTCGACGAGCACCGAGCGGGGCTTGCCCCCCTGGGCGGGGCCTACTATGCCGCGCTGCTCGAGCTGGTCCATGATCTTTCCGGCGCGTGCGAAGCCGATGGAATAGCGTCGCTGAAGCGACGATGTCGATGCCGTCGACGACGACACCACCCAGCGTGCCACCTCCTCGAAGAGGGAGTCGACCTCCCAGGAACTGTCGGACGACGAGGAGGACGATTCGTCGGAAGCCTCGTTGACAGGCTCTGGAAGCACATAAGCCCCCTTGCCGTTGGGCTGGGCCGCGATATAATCGCAGATAGCCTCCACCTCCGGAGTGTCGACGAAAGCGCACTGCACGCGCACCATCTCCGAATTGTTGCTCACGAGCATGTCTCCGCGTCCGATGAGCTGCTGGGCGCCCGAGGTGTCGAGGATGGTCTTTGAGTCGACGCCCGAGCTCACCTTGAAGGCGATGCGCGCCGGGAAGTTGGCCTTGATGACACCGGTGATCACATTGGTCGACGGCCTCTGCGTGGCGATGATGACGTGCATGCCCACGGCCCTCGCCTTCTGGGCGAGACGCGCGATGGGAGTCTCCACCTCCTTTCCGCAGGTCATGATGAGGTCGCTGAACTCATCGACCACCACCACTATGTAAGGCATGAAGCGGTGTCCTTCGGCCGGGTTGAGCTTATGGGCTATGATCTTGCTGTTGTATTCCTCTATCTTGCGGGTGTTGGCCGCCTTGAGCAGCATATACCGGCTGTCCATCTCCACACAGAGGGAGCTGAGCGTCGCCACCACCTTCTTCATGTCGGTGATGATGGGGTCGGGCTCATCGGGGAGCTTGGCGAGATAGTGCTTCTCGATCTTGGCATATAGGCTGAACTCCACCATCTTCGGGTCGATCATCACGAACTTCAGCTCATCGGGGGTGCGGCGGTAGAGCAGCGAGGCGATGATGGCGTTGAGGCCTACCGACTTACCCTGGCCGGTGGCTCCGGCCACCAGCAGGTGGGGCATCTTCGAGAGGTCGGCGATGAAGACATCGTTGGAGATGGTGGAACCGAGAGCCACGGGGAGCTTGTATTGCGATTCCTGAAACTTCTTCGACTTTATGATGGTGCGCATCGACACTGTCTGTGGGTCTTTGTTGGCCACCTCTATGCCGACGGTGCCCTTGCCGGGAATCGGCGCTATGATGCGGACACCCACAGCCGAGAGGCTGAGAGCTATGTCGTCGACGAGGCCGCGTATCTTGGCGATCTTGACCCCCTTGTCGGGCACGATCTCATACAGCGTCACCGTAGGGCCCACGGTAGCCTCGATGCTTGTGATGGGTATGCCGAAATCGAGAAGTGTCTTTCGGATGCGCTCCTTGTTCTCATACTGCTCCTCGGCATCCACGCTTATTCGCTCCTGACCGGGGCGCAGGAGCTCCACCGGAGGGAAAGTGTAGGGAGTGGACCCGGGGAGGCAACCGGCGTCGGGATAGCGGGTCACGTTGTCGGCCTGCTCTATGGTGTTTACATTGACCACCATGGCATCTGAATTGGCCACCTCGTCGTCGGCTGCGTCGGTCGCGGGGGCCTTGGGGGCGCCCTGCGGAGCCGAAGTCTCTTCATTATTCTGTGGGACTATAGCTCCGGCTCTATCGGCAGGAGCCTTCCGGGCGGGCTCGTCGTCGAGCTCGGGAATGGAATAATAGAAGGCATTGTCGTCGAATGCCACCACAGGCTCCTCGGCGGGGACGGTCTTTACCGTCTCCGGAGTCTGGGCCTCCCCTGCGAGACGCGCGTCGGCCATCTCGTAGCGGCGCATCTCCTCGAGCTCCTGCTCCCGCTGCAGCCTTAGCCGCTCCTGCTCCTCGCGGGCCTCGCGACGCACCTTGCGCCTATGCCTGATGCGCAATATCCAGTTGATGAAATCGCGCATGCATATCACCACAAAAGTCGAGAGCATGAACAGACAGAGAATCACGGCGCCGGTCCAGCCCACGAAGCCTATTATCCATTCATTGACGTAGCGGCCGTGGTAGCCGCCCCAGTTGACGGGAGAGCTGAGCGAGATCGTGACAAGCCCGATTATCAGCGACACGGTGATGAGGGCCACCAGCGACTTGATGGTGAAGTCGACCGACTTGAACTTCGGCCTGCCGGCGAGCTGCTTGAGCGACATTGCCACGAGCCAGAACACAATCACGAGGGAGCCGAGACCGAAACACTCATTGATGAGGAACTCCGACATCCTGGCGCCGGCCTCTCCCCCCTTGTTGGAGATTCCTGTAGCCTCGCCGAGGGGCATACTGTTGATCACCGACTGATCCTTTATGCAGTCGGTGAAATAGGAGAGGAACGAGACGCCGAGGTAGACGGCAAAGAATCCGAGAAAGAGTCCGAGCAGCCAACGGAATGTCTGGCCGTGAAACCATTTCACCACCCGCCTGGCGAAAGAAGCCACATCTGGCACTCCGGCAGCTGCCTTCTTCTCCGCGACAGGCTTCCTTCGGGTCTTGGCAGCGGGCTTCTTCTTCTCGGGCTTGCGCTCGGTCACCATAGGCGCGATCACCTCTGGCGCGGCAATCGCCGGCTGCTGGTAATTATAATGTATCTCGGGACTATAATCGTCGTAATCTTTCATCTGTTAAAATTTGGAAATGCAAAGTTAGCTATTTTCCTAACAAAATTAAGGAAAAAACGACATACGAATCCGAAATTGAATGTTAAAAAATTATGAACAGGCACCGAGGGGGATCCAGAGAGCCCGACAATATATGCCAGAAAGCTGCAATTGAGAAAAGAATTTCCCAATCATTACGAAAATTGAGAAAAAATTGCTAATTTCGCATTTCAATGAATGCTGTAAGAATAATTGGACTGATAGTGCTTGCCGTAGTATGGTTCTGGCTCTGCCGGGCCCTGATAGTCTACGGCGGAGGCGTCACGCTGAAAAATCTGTTTCTTGTGGCGGCCTCGGGCATCATCATATTCGTGCCACTATGGCGAAAGTATTTCAGCACATCCGACAACGACAGGAAGAAATGAACTCAAAATTGGAACATAGCCCGGAATCAGATACCAGAGACACAAGAAGCACCGACAAGTCCTTGACCCCGCTTCTGGATACGATCAACAGCCCGGCCGACCTTCGGGCGCTGCCTGTGGAGAAGCTGCCGCAGGTGTGCGACGAGATACGCTCGTATCTCATCTCGTGCCTGTCGGAGAATCCGGGACATTTCGGATCGAGCATGGGCGCCGTCGACATCATAGTGGCTCTCCACTACGTCTTCGACACGCCGCACGACAGGCTGGTGTGGGACGTTGGCCATCAGGCATACGCCCATAAGCTGCTCACCGGGCGGCGCGAGGCCTTCCGCACGCAACGCACGCGCGGCGGCATCAGCGGCTTTCCCAATCCGATGGAATCGGAGGCCGACACTTTCGTTGCCGGACACGCCGGCAACTCCATATCGGCGGCGCTGGGCATGGCCATAGCCGACAAGAACACCCCCGGCTCCGAAAACCGCAAGACAGTGGCTGTGGTGGGCGACGCCTCGATAAGCGGAGGCCTCCCCTTCGAGGGGCTCAACAACGCCTCCAACAATCCCAACGACCTGCTGATAGTGCTCAACGACAACAACATGAGCATCGACGACAACGTCGGCGCCCTACACAAATACCTCTCCGGAATCTCCACCTCGAAGGGCTACAACCGATGGCGCCTCAAGACGGCAGACTATTTCCGGCGCAAGGGCATCCTCAACGACCAGCGCAAAGGGCTGCTGATTCGCTTCAACAATTCCATCAAGGCGCTTGTCTCCGGAAAGCAGAACATATTCGAGGGTCTCAACATCAGGTATTTCGGGCCGTTTGACGGCCACGACGTCATCAAGATGGTGAAGATCCTGCGCGAGATAAAAGACATGCAGGGACCGCGCCTGCTACATCTATGCACCGTTAAAGGGAAGGGATTCCCGGAGGCGGAGAGGAATCCGGCGCAATGGCACGCTCCGGGCAAGTTCGTACCCGAGACCGGCGAGAAGATCAAGAAGACCGGCGAGCAGCCACCACTCTGGCAGGAGGTGTTCGGCGACACCATCGTGGAGCTCGCGCAGCGCGACGACCGCGTCATGGGCATCACGGCCGCCATGGTGTCGGGCACCTCGATGGGCAAGATGCTGAAGACTTTTCCGAAACGCACCTTCGACGTGGGCATATCGGAGGGACACGCCGTGACCTTCGCGGGCGGCCTCGCCGCCGGGGGCAAGCGCCCCTTCGTGGCCATCTATTCCTCGTTTCTCCAGCGCGCCTACGACAACATCATCCACGACGTGGCGATCCAGGGGCTGCCCGTGACCTTCTGCATCGACCGCGCGGGAGTAGTGGGTGAAGACGGAGTGACCCACCACGGAGTGTTCGACCTGGCCTACCTGCAGTGCATACCGGGTATCGCCGTTGCCTCCCCCTCCGACGAGCGGATGATGCGCAATCTCATGTACACCTCGCTGGAGCATGACGGCCCGATGGCCATCAGGTATCCGCGTGGCAAGGCCTTCAACACCCGCTGGCACACCGACATGGAGCCGCTGCCGATAGGAAAGGGAGTGACCGTGAGCGAGACGCCGGGCAACCGGATTGCCATAGCCACCATCGGCCCGATAGCCGCCGAGGCCCGCAAGGCCGCAGAAGCCCTTGCCAAGGAGGGTATCGGCGTAGACCTCTACGACATGATATGGCTGAAGCCGCTCGACCGAGACCTTCTCAACCACATAGCCGACAACCATGACGCCATAGTGACGGTGGAAGACGGCAGCGTGACCGGGGGCTTCGGATCGGCGGTGGCGCTGGCCGTGGCCGTGAGCCATCCCGGCGTGAAAGTGGAGAATCTCGGAATCCCCGACCGCTGGATAGCCCATGCCACCGTCGACCAGCTGCACCATGAGTGCGGCTACGACGCCGAGGGAATAGCCGCGGCCACGAGGAGGCTGGCCGGCAAGGGGTAAGACATGAAGATAGTGATAGCCGGGGCCGGAGAGGTCGGCACCCATCTGGCCAAGATGCTCAGCAACGAGAACCAGGACATCATACTTCTCGACAACGACCAGTCGCGTCTCGACGTGATCGACTCCAACTACAACCTGATGACGTGGAACGGCTCGACATCGTCGTTCGGGTCGCTGCGCGATGTCGGAATCTCGAAGACCGACATATATATAGCGGTGACGCCTTACGAGACGCGCAACCTCACGTCGTGTGCCATAGCCAAGCGCCTCGGGGCGAAGAAGACGGTGGCGAGAATCGACAACTCGGAATTTCTCGACCCGCGCAACCGCCCGGTGCTCAAGGACATGGGCGCCGACTTCCTGATCTATCCGGAATATCTGGCGGCCCAGGAGATCGTGACGGCGCTCAACCACAACTGGGCGAGGTTCTGGGGAGAGCTCCACAACGGAGAACTGCTGCTGATAGGAGTGAAGCTCCGGGGGGAAAACCGCCTTGTCGACCTCCAGCTGAAGGACCTGCCCGTGCAGGCCCACGACTTCCACGTGGCGGCCATCAAGCGCAACAACGAGACCATCATCCCCAACGGCAACGACCGGCTGCTGGAGAACGACATAGTGTATTTCATCACCACTCCGCCCTACGTGGAGGAGGTGAGGGAGCTCTGCGGCAAGAAGAAGAAGGTGATCAAAAAGGCCCTTATCATGGGCGGGAGCCGCATCGCCGCGCGTTTCGCGCTGACGGCGGGCGACAGGTTCCACCTAAAGATCATCGACATCGACCGCCGGCGCTGCGAGGAGCTCGCCACGCTGCTGCCCGACTGCGAGATAGTGCATGGCGACGGGCGCGACATAGAGGTGCTCCGCGAGAACGCCATATATCAGTTTGACGCCTTCCTGTCGCTGACCGACTCGTCAGAGACCAATATCCTTGCCTGCCTGACGGCCAAGGAGTTCGGGGTGCCGAAGACGATAGCCGACATCGAGAACCTCCAGTTTGTGAGCCAGGCCGAGAACCTCAACATAGGCACTATCCTCAACAAGAAGCTTCTTGCGTCGAGCCATATCTTCCAGATCATGCTCGACGCCGACGAAAGCAACGCGAAGTGTATGGCGCTGGCCGACGCGGAGGTAGCGGAGATGGTGGCCCGCGAGGGGTCGAAGATCACGCGCAAGCCGGTGAAAGACCTTCATCTCCCCTACGGGATGACGCTGGCGGCCGTGGCCCGCGACAACCAGTGCTCGATGGTGGGCGGCAACACGCATATCCAGGCGGGCGACTATGTGGTGGTGTTCTGCCTCTCCGGCACTATCAACAAGATAGAAAAATGGTTTGGCTGAGGATATGCGGATGCCATTGAGAATATACCGGAGGAAATTCATCAACGTCAGGATCCTGCTCCACATCATCGGGTGGCTTCTTCTGATCGAGGCGGGGTTCATGATCATACCCTTGGTGGCGAGCCTCTGCTACGGCGACTCGAGCAGCCTGGAGTTTGCGGTGAGCATAGCCTTGACGGCCGCCACCGGCGGCGCACTGGTGCTCTTCCTGAAGCCGGAGTCGCGGGAGATGGGAAAGCGGGAGGCGATACTCTTCACGGGGTTCACGTGGGTTGTGCTCTCGATGTTCGGCATGCTGCCGTTTCTGATATGCAGGACGCACCTCAATGTCACCGACGCCTTTTTCGAGACGATGAGCGGATTCACCACCACCGGAGCGAGCGTGCTCAACTCTCTGGAGGGGGTGCCGAAGTCAATCCTGCTCTGGCGGTGCGTGGTGCAGTGGATAGGCGGCCTGGGAATCATCCTGTTCACGCTCGCCGTGGTGCCGATGCTCAACTACAACGGGGGCATGCAGCTCTTCTACGCCGAGGTGACGGGAGTGACCCACGACAAGCTGAGGCCGCGCATCTCCTTCACGGCACAGGGGCTATGGCTGGTGTATGCCTCGCTGACAGTGCTTCTCATCATCCTGCTCAACTTCTCGGAGATGGACTTCTTCGACGCGCTCTGCTACGGGCTATCGACGATGTCGACAGGAGGCTTCGCCAACTCCGACATGGCCCTCAGCGCCTACAGCGACATGTATATAAAGATCGTGATGGTGATATTCATGTTCTTAGGGGGCGTAAACTTCACGATCATCTTCAAGGCGGCCAACGGCAACCTGCGGCCGGCGCTGAAAAACGACGCCCTGAAATGGTATGTGCGCATCATCCTGATATGCTATGTGCTGCTCTGCCTCAATGTGTGGAGGCAGGGCCTCGTGAAAGACATCGAGGACGTGACCATCGACCCGCTCTTCCAGGCCGTGTCGATACTGTCGTCGACAGGCATCACCGAGCCGGACTTCGCCGACTGGGGCCCTCTTGCCACCGTGGTGGTGATCTTCATGATGTTTATGGGAGCGTGCGCCGGAAGCACGTCGGGCGGCGCCAAGATCGACCGCTTCATCATCCTCGTCAAATTCATACGCAACGAGTTCTACAAGGTGATGCACCAGAGCGCCGTGACGTCGGTCAACATCAACGGCAAGGGAGTGCCCCAGAGCCTGGTGATGAAGACGCTGTCGTTCATGTTTCTATACGTGATGCTGGTGATAGCCGGGGGCGTGGCGCTGGTGATGCTCGGCATGCCTCTCTCCGACAGCCTCTTCTGCTCCCTGTCGGCCATATCCAACACCGGCCTGGGGACAGACACTACCGGAATCGGGGGCAACTTCTATCTTGTGGCGCCGGCCGCGAAGTGGATCCTCTCCTTCATCATGCTGGCGGGGAGGCTCGAGCTCTACACCGTGCTCCTTGTCTTCACCCCCTATTTCTGGCGGAAATAAAGGATCGAGGCGCGTCTACCTCTTCCTGTGGGTCATGTCAAGGGCAAAGACATTCACCTCCTTTATCCTGCCTGCCACCTTCCTGTCTACGCTTACAAGGAAATCATAATAAGTGTCGGTCCTGTCGAAATGGTGAGAGAAGCGCGTCATGCGGCTCTTCTCCCCGGCGAGCCTCCTCACGGCCTCCGCCATGAGGGGCCTCTCGAACAGCCCCTTGCCGCCGTCGGGAGAATTGGCGGAGACAAGCTCGCAGAAGGTCTTGTTGCCGCCATGATATGTGACGCCGGCCACCTCGCCGTTCTCGTCGTAGGCCACCCTCGACTGGCAGTAGGCGACCGGCATTGACTCCACAAGCCTGCTGCGCGAGCGCAGCAGGTTGATCTTGCGACGCTGAGCCACAAAGTTGACTGTCGCCACTACAATCACTGCCGACACGACAACCACGGCCGCGATGATATAGGCGTGATATAGCTCCCAGGCCGACTTGGGCCTGTTGATGAACACCGTTCCCCGGGGACAGATACGTGGCGGCAGACCGTCGCGCTCCAGCACCCGGTAGTTGACCATAGTCTCCTGCCTGTCAGCCACACGGAAAGGCACCGAGCGCATGTCCTGACCGGAAATCATCTCCGAGAGGGCGGCGTGGATATACTCCCACTGCTGCTGTGGGGATACGAAGCAGCCACCGAGCAGACCATAGCTCATGTATGCGTGGCGGAGGCCGAACACCGGGCGGTGACATCCGGCAATCATACGGGCCTCACCCGCGATAAGCTGCGGATAGCCGTGGATGGTGATTCGCTCGAAAAACCAGGTCGAGAAGAGCAGCCCTGTATCCATATTTCTGTCGTTGAGATAGTTCTGGAGCTCCCTGCCCGTCTTCTCGCTGCCCATAAGCCATTCGTAGCGGATATCGGGATAACGCTCGGCGAGATAACTCCGTATCTCATGGCTCAGGTGGCGGTTGATATAAAGGGCGTCGCCCAGAAACACCAGCTTACCCATCGACGGAAACATATGCACCATCATGTCGATCGTCTGCTGATAGAGGCACGGAGTCTCCACCAGAGTGAAATTGTAGTCAGCCTGTAGCTTGCGAAGCGGCTCCATATGCGCTCCGCATACCGAATCCTCGCTTTCGTCGGTGCGGGTGTAGTAGAACTCCCTCGGGCCGTAGGTGTCAGACATGCCCACGAGCAGCATGGGCACATCGCCCCACTCACTCACAATCCTGTCGCGCAGGGTGAATGAGAAGTTTCCCAGGAGCATCAGGTAATCCGGATGGCGCTCGGAGAAGCGTGCGAAGAGTCCGGCAGCCATCCTGTCATAGTCTATGGAGTCGTGGATCGTGGTGTTGTTGAGATGCACGATCTCCACGCGCAGATCCCTGTGGGTTGAGATCTCCTGGAGCACAGGTGTGTAGACCTCCTGCGCCCAGGGAGCGCCCTCGCCGTAGGAGTTTATCACAAGAAGCCTTTTCAGGCCCTCCTCCGCGTCTGCATTCGATAACGAAAGCGAGAGGGCCATGCATATCCACAAGAGGAGGGGCCTGAAAATGGCGCCTGACGATTGAATTATCCTCTTTTCCCTTGATTCCGGTTGATTACAGGTTGTCATAAATGCTACTTAATTCTGACTGTGTTTCCTATTGATGAAGACTGCCGACCGCTGTCATGCGTCTCCGGAATACAAAGGTAAAGAATTTTTTTATATGTGCAAAGAGTCCTGGCAGACAGACGCACGAAATCCCGCAGGTCAGCGCTCGATCTGGGCGAGGACGGCGAGGTCGGTGAGCTCACTCTCCGAGGCGTTGACGCTGCAGAAATACACCGGCTTGCTGAGGCCGCACTCTATCGGGCCGCTCATCGTGGCGGCTCCCATGGCGAGCATCATCTTGTAGGTGGTGTTGGCGGCGCCGAGACTCGGGAAGATCAGGGTGTTGACCTCCTTGCTCCTGATGGTGTTGAAGGGGAACGTCCTGTCGCGCAGCGCCGTGTCGAGAGCATAGTCGAGCTGCATCTCGCCGTCGATGGCGATTTCCGGATAATGCTCATGGATATACGCCACTGCCGCCGCGGCCTCCCGGGGCTCGGGATCACCGCAGTTGGAGCCGAAATTGCTGTAGGAGAGCACGGCCATCACCGGCTCGATGCCGAAGTCGCGCACCCGGCTGTGGACCTGACGGATGATGTCGACGAGCGCCTCGCGGTCGGCCACGGCATTGATGGCCGTGTCGGCGAGGAAGAAAGTTCCACGGCGTGTATGCGCCACGTGCATGGTAGCGAAATGGCTCATCCCTCCGCGTATGCCTACTATCGAGGCGACCTCATGCACGAGGGTGCTTCCGGCGGAGCGGATGCCTCCCACCATGGCGTCGGCCTCCCCCGTCTGCACCATCATCATGCCGAAATATACTCGGTCAAACATCAGCTCGCGGGCGGCGTCGAGTGTCAGCCCGCATCTCTCCCTTATGGAAAGGAGCGCCCGGGCGAAGCGGTCGCGACGCGACGACTGCGCATGACTGTGGGTATCGATCACCGTCACCTCGTCGAGGCTCAGGCCGAGACGCAGGGCGCGGGCCGCGATGTCGGCCGGATTGCCGAGCAGCAGCGGGACGCCGGTCTTCTCGGCGGCGAGCTGCGCGGCAGCGCGCACCACATTGTCGTTGTCGCCCTCCGTGAACACCACCTTGCGCGGCGACTTCTTCACCATGTCGGTGAGGCGGCGCATCAGCTTGCCGTCGTCGCCCATGATCTGCTCGAGGCGCATGCGGTAGGCCTCCCAGTCGGTGATGGGGCGCTTCGCAACACCCGACTCCTCGGCGGCCTTGGCCACGGCAGGCGCCACCCTCAGCAGCAGACGCGGGTCGAGGGCCTTAGGCAGGATATAGTCGGGGCCGAACTTCATGTCGTTGAGACCGTATGCCTTGTCGACCACACCTGGCACCGGCTCGCGGGCCAGCTGCGCGATGGCGTAGACGGCACCGATCTTCATCGCTTCGTTGATTGTCGTGGCGCCGCAGTCGAGCGCTCCACGGAAGATATACGGGAAACCGATCACATTGTTGATCTGGTTGGGATAGTCGCTGCGGCCGGTGGCCACGATCACGTCGGGACGAGCGTCCTTGGCGTCGTAGTATGAAATCTCCGGGTCGGGATTGGCGAGCGCGAACACTATCGGCTTTGGAGCCATGCTCCTAACCATATCGGCGGTCAGTATTCCCGCTACACTGAGGCCGAGAAAGACATCGGCGTCGACCATAGCCTCGGCGAGGGTGTGGATGTCGCGGGAGGTGGCGAAGCGCGCCTTCTGCTCGCTGAGATCAGGACGGTCCTTGCGGATGACGCCCTTGGAGTCGCACATCACCACATTCTCGGGCCTGACGCCGAGCGAGACATAGAGGCTCGTGCAGCTGATGGCTGCGGCCCCGGCTCCGTTTACCACCAGACGGATGTCGCCGATCTTCTTCCCCTGGAGGTCGAGGGCGTTGAGAAGTCCGGCGCTGGAGATGATGGCTGTGCCGTGCTGGTCGTCGTGCATGATGGGAATGTCGCACTCCTCCTTGAGACGCTGCTCGATACGGAAACATTCCGGCGACTTGATATCCTCGAGATTGATGCCGCCGAAAGTGGGTGTGAGCGCCTTGACGATTTCCACCAGACGGTCGGGGTTCTTCTCGTTGATCTCGATGTCGAAGGCGTCGAGTCCGGCGAAGATCTTGAAGAGAAGGGCCTTCCCCTCCATCACCGGCTTGCCGGCGAGTGCCCCTATGTCGCCAAGGCCGAGCACGGCGGTGCCGTTGCTGACCACGCCTACGAGGTTGCCCTTGTTGGTATAGCGGTAGGCATCGGCCGGGTTCTTCTCGATCTCAAGACACGGATAGGCCACGCCGGGCGAATAGGCGAGGGATAGGTCGCGCTGCGAGGCGTAGGGTTTTGTGGGCACCACCTCGATCTTGCCGGGGCGTCCCTCCTCGTGATAGTCGAGAGCCATCTCCTTCGTCACCTTATTTATATAAGCTCCTGTTCTTTTGTTTTCCATATAAGAATGATTAGTCGAAATAAAAAGACTGTCTATCAATATAACCCGATGATGGCCGGGAATGTTGATGGAGACGATAAAGAAACGCATCTGAAGCCAGGTCAGGCCAAAACCGTTGACGGGATGCGGGGGATGATTCAGATTGTTCGTGCGACAGCGATTGCAGCGACATTGTGACTGAGCGTTATATCATTGGACAGTTCCTGACAGGCGGACGCTTTGAAAAGCGTCCCTACAGGCCGATGCAGGCAAAACAGTCAAAGCAGGAGAACTATCAAATCTGAAAGTTTTCCAAAAATATTTTTATATTACTGATTATTTGGGTTTTAATTTTCATAGAGAGCATAATTGTTTTCCAAAACGAAAACTTTATGGAAAGATAGGCGTTTGAAAATTTGCCGGAACGGGAATAAATACCTACTTTTGCGAGCCGGTAGAGAGGAACCAGAAACCCTCCGGAAAGACTCATATAACACAACGAAAAGACAATAAGACCCTTATGATACAGATAGTGGAGAAGCGCGACGGTCGCGTCGTGGGCTACAACGAGGAGAAGATCAAGGCCGCGATCAGAAAGGCCATGCTCCAGACCGAGGCGGGCGAGGACGAGTCGCTGATCCAGAAGATCACCGACCGCATCGGGATGAACGGCAATGAGCGGATGACCGTGGAAGAAATCCAGGACCGCGTGGAGATAGAGCTCATGAAGTCGGCCCGCAAGGACGTGGCCAAGCGCTATATAGCCTACCGCGACCAGCGCTCCATAGCCCGCCGCGCCAAGACCCGCGACATCTTCCTTGAGATCATAGAGGCTAAGAACAACGACATCACCCGCGAGAACGCCAACATGAACACCGACTCCCCCGCCGGGATGATGATGAAATTCGCCAGCGAGACCACCAAGCCGTTCGTCGACGACTACCTGCTGAGCCCTGACGTGAAAGCCGCGGTGAAAAACAATTATATCCACATCCACGACAAGGACTACTATCCCACAAAGAGCCTGACATGCGTGCAGCATCCCCTCGACAGGATACTGAATAAGGGCTTCGTGGGGGGGGGCGGCGGGGGGCGCCCCCCCAGCCTCTCCGAGACGGCATCGGTGATCGCCTGCATCTCGATGGAGACGGCGCAGAACGAGATGCACGGCGGACAGGCCATTCCGGCCTTCGACTTCTACCTCGCCCCCTACGTCAGGGCAAGCTTCATCGAGGAGGTGAAGACTCTCGAGCAGCTCACCGGCAAGGACCTCTCCCACCTCTACGACGTGAAGCTGAAGGACTTCGAAAAGAAAGACCTCGAAGGACTCGAGGGGGAGGAGAGGCTGCTCCAGCACGCCGTCAACAAGACCGTGGGGAGAGTGCACCAGGCGATGGAGGCCTTCATCCACAACATGAACACCATCCACTCGCGCGGAGGCAATCAGGTGGTGTTCTCATCGATCAACTACGGCACCGACACCTCGGCCGAGGGACGCTGCATCATCCGCGAGCTGCTGATCTCCACCTACGAGGGCGTGGGCAACGGCGCCACGGCCATCTTCCCCATCCAGATATGGAAGAAGAAGCGCGGAGTGTCATACCTCCCCGAAGATCCCAACTACGACCTCTACCGGCTGGCCTGCAAAGTGACGGCACGCCGCTTCTTCCCCAACTTCCTCAACCTCGACGCCACCTTCAACCAGCATGAGAAATGGCGCCCCGACGACCCGCAGAGATACCTCTACGAGGTGGCCACCATGGGATGCCGCACGAGGGTGTTCGAAAACCGCTACGGCGAGAAGACATCGGTGGGACGCGGCAACCTCTCCTTCACCACCATCAACCCCGTGAGGATAGCCATCGAGGTGATGGGCATGAAGAACAAGGAGGAGCGCATAGCGCGCTTCTTCGAGAAGCTCGACGACGTGCTCGACATCACGGCCCGCCAGCTCGACGAGCGCTATCAGTTTCAGAAGACGGCCCTCGCCAAGCAGTTTCCGCTGGTGATGAGCGTGCTCTGGAACGGCAGCGACCGGCTCTCGCCCAACGACACAGTGGAGAGCGTGCTGCCTCAGGGCACACTCGGCATCGGCTTCATCGGACTGGCCGAGACGCTGATCGCCCTCGTCGGCAAACATCACGGCGAGTCGGAGGAGGCCCAGGAGCTCGGCCTGAAGATTGTGCGCCACATGCGCAGCCGCGTCAATGAATACTCCGAGAAATACGGCCACAATTACTCGGTGCTCGCCACGCCTGCCGAAGGACTCTCCGGGCGTTTCACAAAGCGCGACCGCGCCTCATTCGGAGTGATAGAGGGAGTCACCGACAAAGATTACTACACCAACTCCAACCATGTGCCCGTCTACTACCACTGCTCGCCGCGCCACAAGGCGAAGATCGAGGCGCCCTACCACGAGCTCACCGGGGGCGGCCACATCTTCTACGTGGAAATCGACGGGGATGCCACTCACAATCCGGAAGTCATCATGCGCGTGGTAGACATGATGGACAAGTATAATATCGGCTATGGCTCGGTGAACCACAACCGTAACCACTGCCCGCGCTGCGGCTACGAGAACGCCGACACCGGGATGGACACCTGCCCCAAATGCGGCACACATTTCGAGACCATACAGCGCATCACCGGCTACCTCGTGGGCACCACCGACCGCTGGAACTCCGGCAAGCTCGCCGAGCTGCACGACCGCATCGTACACAAATGACCGCTGCCGTGACCACAGAGCAGGAGATGCAGACGAAGCTCCGGGTGCTCGACATCGCGAAGGGCACCACCGTCGACGGCCCGGGACTACGCACGTCGGTCTACCTGGCCGGCTGCACCCACAACTGCCCGGGATGCCACAACCCGCAGTCGCACGACTTCAACGGAGGCACGGAGATGAGCGTCGCGGAGCTGATGGAGATAATCCGGGAGGAGGACTTCAACGTGACCCTCTCCGGGGGCGACCCGCTATGCTCCCCCTCCTCCACCCTGCCGCTGCTTAAAGCCATCAAGGAGGCAGGATATGACGTATGGGTCTACACCGGCTATACCTACGAGGAGATCAAGGGCGACCCGGTCATCGCTCCCCTGCTGGAGTATATCGACACTCTCGTCGACGGCCCCTACATCGAGGCGCAGCGCGACCGCGACTTACTCTTCAGGGGGTCGGCCAACCAACGGATCATCCATCTGAAGGATGGCGAGGCCCGGTTTGCATGATAATCGAATTTTGATTAATTTTGCGGGACAATAGCCGGAAGGCCCCAACCCACAAAACAGACAGATGAAGCAAGACGGCAACCGCATATCAGCAGTGGTCAACACATATAACGCGGAGAAGAATCTCGACGAGGTGCTCAGTCACCTCAAGGGTTTCGACGAGATAGTGGTCTGCGACATGGAGAGCACCGACAGCACTCTGGAGATCGCCCGGAGGCACGGCTGCCGCATCGTGACCTTTCCTCGCGGAGAGCACCGGATATGCGAGCCGGCGCGCAACACCGCAATCCAGGCGGCCACAAGCGAATGGGTGCTGGTGGTGGACGACGACGAGCTCGTCACCGACGAGCTGCGCGACTATCTATACCGACGCGTGGAGAAGGGCGACTGCCCGGAGGCGCTCAACCTGCCGATGGTGAACCGCTACATGGGGCGCTTCTCCAAAGCCGCTCCCGACTACCACATACGATTCTTCAGGCGCGACAAGGCCAACTGGCCCCCCACGATCCACAGCATAGTGGAGATCGACGGGAAGATAGAGAAAGTATCTTCCCGACTCAAGGGAGTGCATCTGCTTCATCTGGCCGACAGCTCTATGACTGAAAGCGTCGGGAAGATAAACCGCTATACCGACCAGGAGCTCATCAGGCGCAAGGGAAAGGAATGGAAGACGGGGGCGCTGCTGACGCGCCCGGTATGGTTTTTCATCAAGTCGTATGTGATGAAGCGCGGCTACCGCGACGGTCGCCGCGGGCTGATCAGGGCGATGATGCAGGCCTTCTATCAGGCAGTGTTAGTGTCGAAAGTAAATGAATACCGCTGGGACAATGGGACGGATAAGGATTGAGACCGCAGAGCAGGCAAAGGACATCAGGGACTTCATGAGGCGCCTGCCGGAGGATTTCGACTCCATCGGGGCCACCATCTTCCAAGGACGCAATACGCTGAAGGAATGCGAGATCGAAGGCCGCAGGATTGTGGCGAAGCGCTACAGGCGCGACGGCTTCATCAAGAAGACAATCAACCGTTTCCGCCACGGCAAGGCATATAAAAGCCACCGCAATGCCCTGAGGCTGATCGCGATGGGGATAGAGACGCCGCGCCCCGTGGGATATCTGGAGATTTACAATTCATTAGGATTCAGGACGGAGCAGTATTACGTGTGTGATTACAGCGACGCGGCGCCGATAGAGGACGAGGTAGTGAAAGGCCATGACTTCGACCGGGAATTCATGACGGCACTTGCCCGTTTTTTCGCCGAACTGCATGAGAAAGGCATCCTCCACAAGGATTCCAACAACACCAATATAAGGTATGAGCGACGCGACGGCAAGCTGACATTCTCGCTCATCGATATCAACCGGATGGAATTCGGAGCAATGAGCCGGAATGAATGTCTGCGCAACCTCACCCACTTCAGCGAGGACACGGAGGCATTCGACTATTTCCTCGACAGATATATCGAAGCGCGTGGCTGGGGCAAGGATACGAAACTCTTAGCCGAGGAGATCAAGTGGGAGGTAGACAGCGGCTATGCCCGCAAGCAGCGTCTGAAGCGCCTCTTCAAGCGCCGCCGCTGATTCCGCTCAGTCGGCATCATCCTCATTGACCTCAGGGGTTTCCTCATGCGGCCTTGATTCGCGGGCCTTCCCGGCTATGGCGTGCAGGCGCTCGATTTCCGCGTCGTCGGCCATATTGAGCCTCAGCATCCATGCCTCACTGCTTCCGGTGATGCCGAGCTTGCGACGCACCATATAGCGTATGGTGCCGACAGTGCGTACGGTGCGGTTGGTCATATCGGCGATGGTGCTGCTCGGCATATTCATAAGCATGTAGACGGCCATGCGTATCTCACCGTTGGTGAAGTCGGGACACACCTTATAGAGCTTCTCGAAGAAATGGGGATTTGTCTCCTCGAAATATTTCTTAAAAAAGTATGCCAAAAACATAGTTTGTCAATTTTGGCGGTGTAGATAAGTGATTATGTGATAGTTAT
>USHH01000023.1 GCA_900554345.1 uncultured Bacteroidales bacterium
AAGGATCTGGGAGGCTCGACGATGGAGCGTGACTACGCCGACGGCTTCTTCACCGACTCCCGCGGCGAGCGACGCAACCACGGCAACAACATCTTCCTCCGCCTCGGTGCCACCTACCACCTCACCGACCGCGATGAGTTCTCCCTCTCCGGGTTCGGCATGCTCGGCCACCGATGGGGCCACAACTCAACGCTCTACACCTCCGACCTGCCGGGTCAGTGGACACTCAACCACAACCTCACCCGCGAGCGCGGCGACATGCGCGGAGCTCACGCCGAGCTCGGATACATCCACCGCTGGACCGACGACCACCACCTCGACCTCTCGCTGGCCTTCAACCACTGGGGAGGACCCAACCACAATTCATATCTCCAGGAGATGGAATATGCCGATGACAGCGGCGAGAGCCTGCTCCGCGACCAGAGCCAGGACATCGGCGTCAACTCCATCGAGGCAAAGGCCGACTACACCCTCAAAATCGCCAAGGCCTACCGACTCGAGGCGGGCTTCAACGGCAACTACAACCACGAGAACACCCCGGTCAGCGTGATGCAGTCGGTCGACGGCTCACAGCCCGCCATCAATCCCGACCTCTACAACCGGTTTATCTACAACAACAATATCTCGGCTCTCTACGCCACTTTCGGAGGCACGGTGGGCAAGCTCAGCTTCTCGGGCGGTCTCCGCAGTGAGTCATGGCAGGTGCGCACCCGATCTCTCGCCTACGGCCAGAGCGAGGCCGAGGTGCCCCTCTACAGGAAGAACTTCTTCGCCCTCTTCCCCTCTGCCTACATCTCCTACAGCCTCCCCTACGACAACGAGCTGCAGGTGAACTACACCCGCCGCATCCGCCGTCCGTGGGGCGGACAGCTCAACTCCTTCCACGACATCTCCGATCCCACCAACGTATCCTTTGGTAATCCCTAGCTCCAGCCGCAGTATTCCAACTCCTTCGAGCTCAACTACATCAAGACCTGGACCTACCACATGCTCAGCGTCACGGCCTACATGCGCACCACATCCAACATGATGAACCGCATCCGCTACCTCGACGGCGGCGTGATGTACAGCACTTTCGCCAATATCGCCGACGAGAACAATTCCGGTTGTGAGATTGTGTCGAAAAACTCCTTCGCAGGCGGAAAGCTCGACTTCACAACCACCGTAAACCTCTACAACAACCACATCAGCGGCTGGCACTACGACTTCACGGCCGAGAGCGGCAACATCATACCCCTCGACGGCAAGTCGCAGAACAGCTTCGCCTGGGATGCCCGCGTGATGGCCAGCGTACGCCTCCCATGGGGCATCGGCCTCCAGGCCACGGGCAACTACCGCTCGAAGCAGCTCGAGGCCCAGGGTTCGCGCCAGGGCGGCTGGAGCGTCGACGCCGGAGTCCGCAAGGCATTCGGCAACTGGACGGTAAGCCTCAACTGCCGCGACATCTTCGACTCCCGCAAGTTCAGGAACACTATCTCCGGCACCGACTATACGGAGCGCAACGAAAGATGGCGCAACGGTCGTACGCTGCGCCTGACTGTGAAATATTCCTTCGGCAACATGAAGAGCAAGATGCCCAAGGAGCGTCCCGGCGGCGACGGGGATGACTCCTTCGACGGCAGCGGCTACAGCTCCGAAGGCATGGAGTGACTTCGTCAGGAGTCAAGTCATTAAGAGTGAAGAGTGAAGGCATCTGACCCTTCACTCTTCACTCTTAACTCTTGCGCGGAGCGCATTATAAATTAAAGTAGTAGGTGCCGGTCGAAAGGACGGTGTAGAAGTCGAACGTCGATCCGTTGAGATAGTAGGTCGTGTTGTAGGCCGGCTGGTCCACTCCGCGGTCCCACATGTCGGTCCATGGATTCCAGGCGTTGAGCACCGTGACGTCGTAGTTGACGCCATTGAAGGTGTATGCCACGTGGAGCGGCAGGGTGCGCCATATCCCCCTCGCGTCATAGCCGCAGGCCATGACGTTGGTGGTGCCCTGGTTCTGCCAGTCGGGATACGAGTTGTTGATGATCACCGACGGGGAGTTATACCATCCGCCGGTGCCCCACGGACTACCCCACGCCGATGGTGGCGGAGGGCCCGGGTTCCACCCTATGCCGTTGGGCGCCGGATTGAAACTGCCTCCCGAGCCGGGAGCCGGAAGGCTGTTCTGGGCATTCACCGATGCCGTGGCCATGGCCGTCAGGAATATGGCCGCCATCACCCGCGTTATGACTCTGCTTTTCATTTTCATTCTCCTTTCTTTTATACCTTATAAACAAAATGGGTGGGGATTGGTTTTATTAGCCGATTTTAAGAAATTTTATCTTGACAAGTCATTGCGGTGCCGTAGAAAATTGCTAACTTTGAAACCAGAAACAAACCCTAAAGAATTTAGATATGGAATTTCTCACAGAGGATAAACTCGTGATCGTCGGCGCTGCCGGCATGATCGGCTCCAACATGGCTCAGACTGCAGCCATGTTGCACCTCACCCCCAACATCTGCCTGTATGACGTCTTCAGCGCTGAAGGCGTGGCAAAGGAAATGCGTCAGTGTGGTTTCGACGACATCAACTTCACCAGCACCACGGATGCCGCAGAGGCCTTCAAGGATGCAAAATACATCATCTCTTCCGGCGGCGCACCCCGTAAGGAGGGCATGACACGCGAAGACCTTCTCGCAGGCAACTCCAAGGTTGCCGAGGAGCTCGGCCAGAACATCAAGAAATACTGCCCGGATGCCAAGTTCCTCGTGGTGATCTTCAACCCCGCCGACATCACCGGCCTCGTTGCCCTGATCCACAGCGGCCTCAAGCCCAACCAGGTCGCCACTCTCGCAGCCCTCGACTCCACCCGTCTCAAGGAGGCTCTCGCACAGCACTTCGGCGTCAGCCAGTCGGTTGTGAAGAACGCCTACACCTACGGCGGACACGGCGAGAAGATGGCCGTATTCGCAAGCCCGACAACCGTCGACGGAAAGAAGCTCACCGACATCATCGCCGCCAAGGAGACAGTCAACGGCCGCGGCCTTTCCCAGATTGAATGGGAGCAGATGCAGAAAGAGGTCACCCAGGGTGGTGCCAAGATCATCGAGCTCCGTCGCCGCAGCTCATTCCAGAGCCCCGCTTATCTCTCCGTCGAGATGATGGCCGCCGCCATGGGTGGCAAGGAGTTTGAGTATCCTGTAGGAACATACGCCGACACAGCCCGCTTCAACCACGTGATGATGGCCATGCCTTCAGTGATCAACGCCGACGGCGTCTACACAAAGGCTATCGCCGGCACTCCCGAGGAGATGGCTGCCCTCCAGGCCAGCTACGAGCACCTCTGCAAGATGCGCGACGAAGTCATCGCCATGGGCGTGCTTCCTCCCATTGAGAAGTGGCACGACCTCAACCCCAACCTCGACTGATCGCTTTAGCGGTTGTCAAGCCGCCGTCACTCATAAAAAAACGCCGCTTGGAAGCGGCGTTTTTTTATTTCCTTAGGTCTTCCGACCTATAAGGCACTTGATGATAAATGGAGTGCATTGCTGATTTACATATGACTCTCCTCAGACAAGTCACCGGCTCATGGATTTAATGACCGACCCGTCGCTCATGCGTATGATGACAATTCCTTTGTAATCCTCAGTGACTATATTACCGTCAATTGAATATCTGGCCACTTCCTCACTGCTGCCGGATACAGCATCATTAACACCTGAGCCTACGACATCCCTGAGACTTATCTTCGATGCATTTATAATCTGATCATTCAAGGAATTTATGAGCAGGACACAACATTCGGTGTTTTCCGGCACCAGTACGTTCTGCGGCAATTTAAATCTATATGATGTAGACACCGGCACTCCGGCACACAAGCGTGTAGGAATCATACCTTCCACCCCTTTCGCGCTCTCAAACGACCAGCGAGCCACATGCTGATGCCACATATCATCGGAATCTATCACTGCCGGAAGATCCTCAAAGCCACCCATTTCTCCGCGCGATCCTCCGGCATATTCGTTTCGCTGCGAATATCTGCCATTCCCCGGCTGATGCACATCGTTCTCTATTACAGTATACACCATATTGTAATTAGCGTTTTCCTCATCTTCCGCAAACCAGACGTCGGCCGACACAGATATTTCCCCGTTGGATTCCTCTGCCGACACCTTCAATCCTGCCTTGACGGCCTCAAGGCCAAGACTCTCATACCATATCTGCATATTCTGCGGATCTCCGTTATATTCCTTGCGACGGTTCATTATGCTGTAGGGATATCCCTCGAAACCCCATGCTGGAAGCCCGTCGATACAGTTGTGGGTGTCCATAGGGTCGGCTTCCTCTCCGCCGCAATGCATGGCTATCGCGATGAAACTGTCGGGATACTTCTCGTTCATCGCCTGGATGCCGGCTATGCCTCGCACACAGAACCCACACCATGTCCCCGTGAACTCCTCGGCCACCCGTGTCAATTCGAAAGCCGTAAGATCGAATTCCGTCTCGTTTTTTTCTCCTCCTGCCTCTGACTCAAGCACACAGTGTCTCACTTCGCCCGCTCCAAGAGTCACGTCCACGTTTAATGCTACCTCGGTTTCTTCTCCCGGCTCAATCCTGACATCCGCGCAGTCTATATCATATACATCGTCGTCTACCTTGAGCCTGAGTCTGAAACCATCCACCGCAGTGTCAAGTTCGGTATGCACGAAAGCCTTCAGGGAAATATCCTCGCCGGGACGTGCTATTGTGCTCATTGCAGGCCGCGTGCATATCGCGCGGGGTGAGCCCACGCTTATATCATCCACATACAGGAAGGCGCAGTCGGTGGAGTTGTTGACTATCGCTATACTGATCTCTTTACCGGCATACGGTGAAAGGTCCAGCTCATGTGCGGTCCATTCATCGGACTCAGACTCGACTGAAAACACCGGCTGGATAGCGGTAAAGTCAGCGATGCTGTTTCCTCCGGCGGACACATACACGGAATAGCCGTCCGACATATATGGATCGGATGCCTTCGCTTTCCATTTCAAACGGGTCTTCTCGTTATCCACCTTCAAAGGAGGAAGAATCATCCAGTCATCGGAGGTTCCGGCGGGAGAATACCATGAAGTGGAACATGCCACCCGGTTTTTTTCTTCCGACAGATATATCGACGTCCAGGCCACCCCTTTGTCAAATCCCGACGATTCAGTATCCGGCGCCGGAGTGTTGCCGTCGTTGTCGATATACGTGAACGTCTCCGGCAACCCTGACTCAAAATCAACCAGCAAAGACTCTGCCCGCGCGCACATGACCGACATGGCGGTCAATGCACATATTATTAATCGTAATCCCATGTTGTTGTATTTTTTCGTTATTCAAAGGTGGCGGAGGGCACATGGCCCTCCGGCCTTATTAACCATTACTACATAACTATGATCTTTACGCTGCTGTCAAGGACCCTGACGATATATGCGCCGGCTTTGCCGACCGGTATGATATTGCTTCCGGTTTTTCCCTGTAGGCTGCGCTCCACACGTCCGGCCATGTCATACACTGTGATGCAGGCGTCATCCACCAGTCTCACCACAATGACACCGTCGGCCGAATATACCGACATATTATCCGCCGCCATCTCGTCGACACTGTCTGTCAGCGACACTATCTGGTCGCAGGAAGGGTCGGATACCGTGCCGCTTCCGTCAAACCACTGTCTTTTCGCAATGACACAATATGAATAGTCATATTCATCCGTACGTTTCAAGCCATTGAATCGATATTCAAGAGTGCTGGCGTCGACCTCGGCCTCTTCCACCAGGGTCATTATGCGGTCGTCTTTAGCCACGTCCTGCACGATCTCAAAATCATCCACGACAAACGGATCGCCGTAGACAGTATACATTGAGATTACCCCATGCCGCTGTCCGTCGCTGAAATCCATGCTTCCCTCCATTCTCACAAGGCCGAGGTCATTTCCCTCTCCCTCGAATTCAATGATGGAATACTGGTCGTAGCTCTGCACCACAAGCCTGTCGCCCGGCACTCCCCAGACTGTGATTCTGACGGTGAATTGCCCGTCGTTATGGTTAAGCGTGATTTCCGGCGTTCGCAATTCATTGTAGTCGCCACGCGCTCCGACCATTCCGTCACACATGCAGCCGTGATATGCTGTCCAGCCTGTGTTGTCGGCATATTTGTCGAGGGAAATGAATGAGTCCGCACCCTCTATGTTGACAAGGTCACCGTCTCCTTTTCCTTTGTCGAAAGTTTCCTTGATGACGGAATATCCCGGGTAATCCATGTCTATCCGTGTCGACCTGTAGTTCTTGACGACATAGGATTCGGCTTTAGCCGCAGGCTCCCAGTTGGCAGTATAGGCGCCTCGCTGCTCTACATCCGTGGCCGCATTGACTTCAGGCGCCGCTATGCCGAAGGCATGGGTCAGGAGCGTGGGCGCTGATTCGCTGCCTTTCGATGTCACGCTCGTGACGTCGAAGTAGTATTCATTCCATGGATCAAGGTCATCAAACACCAGTTTATTCTCGTCAGCCCTCACATTCTCCTTTATCAGGGTTCTCGTTGCTGACGGCGTGGTGAGGAAATACGCATCGTCCACGAGCAGCTGGTCTCCTTCCTCGAAATATTTGGCTATGACGGCAAATTTAGTGTATATGCCCGTCGGATTGATGCCGCTCTGGATAAACAGCGGCAGATCCAGCGCTATTCCTTCTTCCGGAAGTTCAGACAGCATCAGTGTCCCCAGGCTTTCCCAACCCTCGTCGTTATATCCCATCAACGCGAAGTAGGGATCTATGAATCTGTCTTCCGAAGGGATATCCGCGATCTGGAGTGTCTTCACGAATACCGAGAAATCCATTATGCGGCCGCCGGTGCCTTCCCATATCAGTCTCTGGTTCTTCTCATACAGGACCACTCCCTGGGAGCCATCTACACCTCCGTCTTCGGAAAGCTTCACGTCATTGCCTTCCACGCTCCATCCATCGGTCATCAGTATGCTTCCTTCCCAGTCTTCGAATTCGCTGAAATCCTCGTTCACCTCCACATCGTCGTCGGAGGTAGTCACCTCTTCCCAGAGATTGACAAGATAATGGTCGGCCTGACATGCCGGATTCCACCAGGCGGTGAATCCATTCTCATTGAATCCCATGGCCAGCGGGTTCTCCGGCGTGACGGTGAAATCAAGGCTGCGTGTGAGCTTCACATCGTCGATGAGAAATCCCAGACCCTCCTCCGTAGAATAAGTATAACAGGCGAAGGCTATGGCGTAGTCGGGAGAAGAGGATGTATTGTCAAACTCAAAAGTCACTTCCTGCCAGTCGCCGGGGGCAATCAGCTCCCGGGGTATGTCGTCATGGCCGAAGCTGACGAATATCGTATTTTTCTCTTCGGGATTCACATTCTTGACTCTGAACGACAGTTTCAGCCTGCCGAAATAGTTGCCCGGAGGGAGTTCGAGATACGGCTCCCGCAGAATAGGGTCGCCCATATAGGCCGCTCCTCCTGCCTGGCGCACACCCCTGGCTTTCCAGCCGGGCTGTTTTGTCAGCTCGGCGGGCATGTCTCCCGGGTTGAGGTAATACTCGGCGTAGTTTGTCTCGTAGTCGGAGGGTATCCATGCCCCCGGCTCGTCTTCCGTCCCGTCTGTAAAGCCGGAGAAATCCTCAAACAGCAGTACCTCCTCTTCCTCGCCGTTCTCGCCGTTTTCACTCTCGGCTTTCGGCTTTGGCCTCACAGGCTTTTGCCTGTCGCCACGCACGGGAGCGTCATAGCGCTCCCTTACGCTCTCCCGGTTCTGACGGCCAATGACCGCTACCCCTACAGCCGCCGACAGGGCAGCCGCACAACATAGCGCCGATAGCAGCGCCACTCGCTTTTTGGTAAAATAATTTTGTTTCATTTGCATGTCGGTTAAAAACATGCCGCAAAATTATTACTGATTGTCATGTATTGCCATTGCTCAGGCTACAGGTTTGTTCCCAAAACCGGATATTCGAACAAAAACGGCGGCACGGAAGTTCTGAAATATGTTTTCAAGAACATTCAATCCCCTGTCTTTTCGTTTTTTGACACTAACCTGGAGATCCTGACATATTCCGAGGGAGTCATTCCCACATGTGATTTGAAAAGGCTTATGAAATTGCTTCTGCTTCTGAATCCGAGCTGTTCGCTGATGGCCTGGATGGTGTAGTTGCCATAACGCTCGCTGTCGGCAAGACGCCTGGCGGCCTCCCGGATTCTGAAGCCTGCCACATATGAACTGAAATTCACGCCATAGACCTCTTTGATTGTTTTCGAGACGCGACGTGGCTGGCTGTTGAGCAACGCGGCGAGCCGCACAAGTGTGAAATCGGCGTTATGGATTTCCGCGCAGTTCCCCATCACCCTGTCGATCTCCTTAGCCAGCGCCAGCGACTCTTCGCTCGGATGCGGGCTGTTGACATCATTATCGGTCACGCCGTCTTCCGGCTCGTCGCTCCTCTGCGCGACCTCCGTCACCGTGTCACATGCCTTGATGCCATCCTGTCTTACCTTCTCCGGCTGCACCTTTCCTGAAATCTGCCGGTATAGCTGCCTGTGGGCCAGCAGAAGCTTTTTCCGGGAGCGCCATAATATCGCGAGGAATATGAGGAGTATTGCCGAAAACACGGAAACCATGACCAGCATGATGTTGCGGTATCGCTGTTTCTGATACATGATGTCAAGTTTCTCGGATATTCTGGTCACCCTGTCATCCCGTTCGAGATCCTTGATACGCCTCACATTGTTGATCGGCATGAGGGAATCCTGCAGCGCGAGTTTAGCGTTGTGGTAAAAGACCGCATTATCGGGAAGGCCCGCATTTCCGCATATCTCCTCAAGAGTGGAGTAGGCATCTATTGAGAAATCGACATTGTCGTTTGATTCTGCGGATTCATCAAGCTTTGATATGGCGGCCTTATAATCTCCCTTTTCGGCCAGTGTCAGGCCGCACAGCATTTCCCCTATGATACGGTAACGCCCGGGATTCAGGCCTTCCGACACATAAGACGCTGAGCCGCTGAACTCACTGACGGCTTCATCATAACGGCGCTTATCCAGATAATCGATGCCGGCTATTATCTTTTCAACATATTTCTTATGGATGGTGCTGTCGGGCAACGGAGTGCTCTTTATAATCGATTCCTCCTCCCTGATCGAATCCCGCATATCATGCATCACGCACAGGTAGCTCATGTCGATAAAGGCCGTGACCATCCTGTTGTAATTGGCGTTCTCGTGTGCGATATGGAATGATTTCCTGAATAAATCAAGTGCCTGACTGTAATCGCCGAGCCTAAGGGCTATATACCCCGTGTTAAGGTATATATTGGGCAACGCTTCATCATAGCCTATGGCTTCCGCCAGATTGGCCGCCTGCACGATATTCTTATATGAGTCATAATAGTCATTATGGCGGTGAAAGCGCAGATACGACCGGTTGTTGAGTGCCTTGACTATAACCCGTTTGGCATCATAGTCCAGCCTGTCGTCAAACTCGGAGATCGCCCTGAGATAATACATCGACGCTGAATCATCTGCCTGCTCCTGCTGCAGCTGTCTCGCTTTAAGGTAAAGGTCTTCTATATGCTGCGCCCTGTCCTTCATGTCAATGTTGTCATAAGAGCATGATACACACAGGTGGAGCAGCATGCAGACCGACGTGAGATACATAACGACATTCCGGAGATATCGCGTATTATTCATGACAATCCCATAGATTTATATTAAGCGGCTTTTTCAGTCGTATTATTCCATATTTGCGGCATCTACCTTCCAGCCGGTGATGTTCCGCTCGGCCGATGAGAACTCCACGCCGACCTTGACGATTGTCCGGGAATCGCTGAGATACCGGTCGGCATAATGCTTCTCGTCTATCTGCGCCAGCGCCTCCTCCGGCGTATAGTCGACCTTGAATTCCATGACATAGATGTATCGGCTCGTCTCCACTGTCATATCGATTCGGCCTTGATTGGTGTGCATCTCGCAATTGACGCTCATTCCCATCAACTTGCAAAGTATGTATATGACGTCTCTGAACCTTCCCTCATGCACCTTCAGGCCGCTCTCTCCGTAGGGGACTCCGGCCATCAGCGATTTCAGGATTGTCATGAATCTCTCCAGATCTCCCCTCTCAAGCGACTCGACACATTCTGCGACTACCCTTACACTCTCGGCGCTCTCACTTCGGTTGACGTAGAACGGGAACAGCGCTTCAGCGAAGGCATCAGCCACTTCCTCGTTGGGGAAGCCCAGCTTATAGGCCGTTCGCCGCCCTTCCCGCCGGGCATCCTTTATAGTGAGATATCCGCTCTGAAACAGCAGCGGGATAGGATCCTTGAATGCCGGATCAAGACCGAGCAGCTCGCTTTCCGCGCGGACCGAGCCCTCAAGTGTGGAGAGTTCCACCTGGTGGTCGCGGAGCAGTTCGACAAGCATCGTCGGCGTACCGGTCATAAACCAGTAGTCGGCGAAGCGCTCCGACTCCATCACGTTGAGCAGGCTGAACGGATTGTAGATTCCTTCCGTCTTTCTTTCCGAGAACCGGTAGCCGTCATATTTGCACTTCAGCATACCGCACGTCTCCGCCACCGACATGTCCTCGCTCTCGGCCAGCCGCTCTATACCGTCGCCCATATACGACATGAGCTCCGATTCCGTGATTCCGCAGATGGCGTTGTAGGCGGGCTCCAGCGTGATGTCGCGCAGGTTGTTGAGGTCGGAGAATACGCTCACTTTGCCGAATTTGGTGACACCGGTCAGGAATGCGAAGCGTATATATGGGTCGCAGCTTTTCAACACTCCGTAGAATCCCTTGAGCGTGTCCCTGAATTTCTTCTGGCGCTCGCTTCTTTCCTTACCGAGATTCTGAAGCAGAGGTTTGTCGTATTCATCTATCAGCACCACCACCTGACGCCCGGTCTGCTTCCAGATAGACTTTATCACGGTCGCGAATCGGATACCGAGATCGGGAACCTGCGGCTCGACTCCATAAATAGTCTCCCATTCGCGGAGATAACTGTCAATCTGGGCATAAAGAGACTCATCGTCCTGAGTGTAGTCCTGGGCATTCAGGTCCAGGTGAAGCACCGGATATTCCTGCCATTCCACATCATCATGGCCATCGATGGCGAGGCCCTTGAAAAGCTCACGCTTTCCCAGGAAGAAAGCCTCAAGAGTTGATAGAAACAGGCTTTTCCCGAAGCGTCGTGGACGGCTCAGGAAATAGTAACCGCTCTTCCTGGCAAGACGGTAGACAAATTCCGTCTTGTCGACATACAGGAAATTGTTTCGTATTATCTTCTCGAAGCTCTGTATGCCTATCGGATATTCCTTATGTTCACTCATGTTGATGGCCTTTTGGTTTATACTTCTGCAAATATAACCAAATTTTTTGAATCCCCCTCCATTCATCCTTCACTCTTAACTCTTAACCCTTCACTCTTGCGCAAAGCGCCTTGGCGTTTTGAAAAATAATTTTTACCTTTGCATCGTAAATTACTGTCGGTATGCCGCCCGACGCCCCGAAACAGGCGCCAACGCCCATCCGACCCTCATTTTCAGTTCTTAAAAATGGCAAAACAGGAAGACGTCTTCAAGACAATAGTGGCCCATGCCAAGGAATATGGGTTTGTGTTTCAGTCGAGTGAAATCTACGATGGCCTCTCCGCGGTCTACGACTACGGACAGAACGGCGTAGAGCTAAAAAACAACATCAAGCGCTACTGGTGGGAAGCGATGACCATGCTCCACGACAACATCGTGGGCATCGACTCCGCCATCTTCATGCACCCCACCATCTGGAAAGCCTCCGGCCACGTCGACGCCTTCAACGATCCCCTCATCGACAACAAGGACTCCAAGAAGCGCTACCGTGCGGACGTCCTCATCGAGGACGAGATAGCGAAGTTTGACGACAAGATCAACAAGGAGGTGGCAAAGGCCGCCAGGCGATTCGGCGACAGCTTCGACGAGGCCATGTTCCGCCAGACCAATCCCCGGGTGCTCGAGCATCAGAAGAAGCGCGACGAGCTTCACGAGCGCTTCAGCGTGGCCATGAACGCCAACGACCTCCCCGGCCTCAAGCAGATCATCCTCGACTACGAGATCGCCGACCCCATCTCCGGCACCCGCAACTGGACCGACGTACGCCAGTTCAACCTCATGTTCAAGACCGAGATGGGCTCCACGGCCGACGGCGCCATGGAGGTATATCTCCGCCCCGAGACAGCCCAGGGCATCTTCGTCAACTATCTCAACGTGCAGAAGACCGGCCGCATGCGCGTCCCATTCGGCATCGCCCAGATCGGAAAGGCTTTCCGCAACGAGATCGTCGCCCGTCAGTTCATCTTCCGCATGAGGGAGTTCGAGCAGATGGAGATGCAGTTTTTCGTGCGCCCCGGCGAGGAGCTCAAGTGGTTTGACTTCTGGCGCCAGACGCGCCTGAAATGGCACAAGGCCCTCGGCCTCGGCGATGCCAAATACCGCTTCCACGACCACGAGAAGCTCGCCCACTACGCCAACGCCGCCACCGACATCGAGTTTCAGATGCCGTTCGGCTTCAAGGAGGTGGAGGGCATCCATTCCCGCACCAACTTCGACCTCTCGCAGCATGAGAAGTTCTCCGGCAAAAAGATACAGTATTTCGACCCGGAGCTCAACGAGAGCTACACCCCATATGTCATCGAGACCTCGATAGGCGTCGACCGCATGTTCCTCAGCGTGCTCTGCTCCAGCTACGAAGACCAGCCGCTGCCCGACGGCGACCACCGCGTGGTGCTCCACATCCCCGCGCCCCTCGCTCCGGTGAAATGCGCCGTGATGCCCCTCGTCCGCAAGGACGGCCTCCCCGAGAAGGCCCTTGAGATCCAGCACCGACTCCGCTTCGACTTCAAGACCTCGATCGACGAGAAGGACTCCATCGGCAAGCGCTACCGCCGCCAGGACGCCATCGGAACCCCCTACTGCATCACGGTCGACCATCAGACCCTTGAGGACAACACCGTCACCCTCCGCCACCGCGACTCCATGGAGCAGGAGCGTGTCAACGTCGACGACCTCGAGCGCATCCTCGCAGAGAAGGTAAGCCTCAACAGCCTCCTCCGCAAGCTCGTCTGAGGCTCCACGCTTTAATAAATCATTACAACTAAGCATATGATTAGAAAACTGTTATATATCATCGTGGCCATCGTGGCCATGTCGGGTCTGACCTCCTGCAACTACAACTCCCTTGTGGAGAAGCAGCAGACCGTCGACCAGGCCTGGGCCCAGGTCGAGAATCAGTATCAGCGCCGCGCCGACCTCATCCCCAATCTCGTGGCCACCGTGAAGGGATACGCCACCCACGAGAGCGAGACCCTCGAGAAGGTGACGCTCGCCCGCGCCAAGGCGACATCGATCACCATCGACGCCGAAAACCTCGACGAGGAGACCCTGGCAAAATACCAGCAGGCCCAGGGCGAGCTCTCCCAGGCCCTCAAGTCGCTCCTCGCTGTCACAGAGGCCTACCCCGACCTCAAGGCCAACGAGAACTTCATGAATCTCCAGACGCAGCTCGAAGGCACCGAAAACCGCATCTCCACCGAGCGCATGCGCTACACCGAGGCCGTCAAGGACTTCAACACCAGCATCAAGAAGTTCCCGACGGTGATCTACGCCGGCTGGTTCGGCTTCAAGGCCAAGCCCCAGTTCAAGGCCGACGCCGGTGCCGAACGCGCTCCCGAAGTCAAGTTCTGACCATCTTACCCTTCTGAATCTCTGATGAAATATCTGAAATATATTCTTATCGGGTCGTTGATGCCCCTCCTCGCCTCCTGTCTCGGCGAAGACGAGAAGAGGGAGAACGACTATAAGGAATGGCGGGAGCAGAACACCAGCTACCTGCTCGCGCTCGAAAACGAGACCGTAGACGGCCGCAAGACCTACACCCGCTATGTGCCGCCATGGGCGCCCGGCACTTTCGTGCTCATCAAGTGGCACAACGACACCACGCTGACAAGAAAGAACCTCTCGCCGCTCGACAATTCCACCGTCCAGGTGGTCTACGAGCTTTTCGACATCGACTCCGTGTCGAAGGACAACTCCTTCAGCCGCACCGACAGCGTCTACACCACCCGCCCCAACCAGAATGTGGTGGGCTTCTGGGCGGCCCTCACCCGGATGCACGTCGGCGACAGCGTCACGATGGCGATGCCTTACACAGCCGGCTACGGCGTGTCGTCGTATAACTCGATTCTCCCCTATTCGACGCTCATCTTCAACGTGAAGTTGAAGGCGGTCACGGCCTTCGAGCGCCCGTAAAAGGGAGTCATGGCCGAAACCTGGCCCGTCTCCCGGTAGGCCTGTAGGCACGCTTTTCAAAGCGTCCGCCTGTCGAGACCCGGCGATTGTTCCGAGCCGCATAACCTAAGTCAGCAATTCATAAGATATAGCTATGACTGTCAGAAATAAGATGATGCTTGCGGCCTGCGCCGCAAGCATCGCTGTTCTCGCCTCGGCCTGCTCCGGCACGGAGAAAGCCGAGGGCGTGGCCGCCCGGATGGAGGCCGCCCAGATGATGGGCCGCAACGACGCGAAGCGCCTTCTCACCCGCCAATGGAGCGACTCCTCGGCCCTCGACACCGAGATAGATTCCATCAAGGCCGCCCGCGACAGGTGGGTAGCCCGCAATCCGGCGACATCAGGCACCTACGATTCCACTTACCTGCACACGGTAAAGGCGGTAGACCCGCAGCTCTACCGCCACATCAGGTCGCGCCTCGAAAGGCGCTGACCTCACTCCCCCACTCCTATCCCGAAGAGGGCGTAGTCGTAGGCCACCGGGTCGTCGGGCCGAAGCGTGCGCAATGTCGCCGTGAGCTCATCGACGCTCTTCCGGTCGTTGGCCTTCCTTGTCAGCAGCCCTAACTCGCGAGCCGTGTTCCCCACGTGTACGTCAAGCGGTATGTAGAGCTTGCTCTTGGGAATCGAGCTCCATACCCCCATGTCGACGATGCCGTCGTCGCGCACCAGCCAGCGCAGCGCCATGTTTATGCGCTTCAGCGCCGTGTTGCCGAGGTTCACGGGCAGGCAGCGGCTGCACGTCTCCCCGCCGTTGACGTCACACATGATCTTCTGAAGCTCCCCGACGAGATGCCACGCCGGAGCTTCCTTCTCGCCGGCGCCCGTCGCCGCCGAAAAGGCGTCGAGCGAGCCGTAGCGGCGGTACACCTCGTGCAGCCCGCGCAGGAAATAGCTGAAATGGCGCCCGAAAAACGTGCGGTGGATGTTCATATCCGGCGGCAGGTCCTCATATCCCTCATCCATGACATAGGCGTAGGGCTCGTGGTCCATCAGCGTGAGCATCTTCTCGCAGTTGCGGCATATCATCGTGCGGTTGCCCCAGGCGATGATGGCCGAGAGCAGCGCCGCGGTCTCGATGTCCTGAAGGCGCGTGAAGCGCCTCGGAAACTGCACCGGGTCGCTGCCGATGAATTCCGGCCTGTTGATGCGCAGCGTCTCCGCGTCGAGCAGCGCCGCCACGTCGGGAGCCACGGCCGGCCGGCATCCCGCTTTGAGATCTTCACCTTTCATTTCACTTTCAGCTTTACGGGCTCCGACTCGCGGTTCATGCGGTCGAGCGATGTCACTATATATGTGTTTCCCTCCACCGTCCGCGCCGCGTCGGCGTCGGCCACGCGCAGCCGCGTGTAGGGCGTCAGGGCGATGATCGCCTCCGCAAGCTCCGTGTCGGGGCGCTCGCCGGGATAGAACTCGTAGACCACGTAGCGCACGGCGTCGGTGTCCTTCTGCCGCGGCCCCGAGGCCGGGGCCTCCCAGTCGATGAAGAGCTTTCCGTCTTCCTTCACGAGGCGCACCCCTTCGGGGGCGGCCGGGCGGCGCGTCCTGTCGCCGTAGGCCGGGGGCAGCGCGATGGTCGACTGGTATTTCATGGCCAGTGAGTCGGCCACGCCGCCGTAGTTGCCGGTCACCCAGTAGCCGTGCCACCACACGTTGCCCTTCACGTTGGGCAGCCTGCGCGAGAGCCACACCTTGGTGTCGAGCTCGTTGGAGTCGTTGTTGCCCGGGTCTGCGGAGTCCATGGTGCGCTTCACGTCCTGGCCGATATAGACGTCGACGCCGTTGGCGTTGTCGTTCCACCACTCGGCGAGCTGACGGCTCGGTGCCGCCCTCGTGTCGAGGCTCCAGTAGAGCTGCGGTGCCAGATAGTCGATCCAGCCTTTCTTCGCCCAGAGCAGAGGGTCGGCGTAGAGGTCGTCGTAGTTCTGCAGCCCCGAGCTGCGGCTGCCTCGCGGGTCGCTCGAGGCGTTGCGCCAGATGCCGAAGGGGCTTACGCCGAAGCGCACCCAGGGCTTGCGCCCCTTGATGGTGGAGTGGAGCTGCTCGATCAGCAGGTCCACGTTGTGGCGCCGCCAGTCGTCGCGCCCCATCCCGTTGCCGAAGCGCGCGTAGCTCGCCCCGTCGCCGTCAAACTTCTTCCCGTTGGCCGGATAGGGATAGAAATAATCGTCGATATGTATGGCGTCGACGTCATAGCGCGTCACTATGTCGTCGACCACCTTACAGATGAAGTCGCGGTTCTCCTGATACGCCGGGTCGAAAAATGTCTGGCCGTTGAATTTCACGAACCTTTCTGGGTGCTTCTTCGATGCGTGCGAGGCTGGCAGCACGTCTTTCGGCGAGGAGGTCACGCGGTAGGGATTGAGCCACGCGTGGAATTCCATGCCGCGGGCGTGCGCCTCGTCGAGAGCGTACTGCAGAGGGTCCCACTCCGGCTGCGGCGCCTTGCCGCGCTTGCCCGTCAGCCATGCCGACCAGGGCTCCAGCTCCGACTTATACAGCGCGTCGGCCGTAGGACGCACCTGGAAGATCACGGCGTTGCAGCCGGCGTCGGCCAGCAGGTCGAGCTGCTCGCGGATGTATTGCTGCGCCTGCGCCGTCGACTTGTTCTGCCACTGCGTCTGGCC
>USHH01000024.1 GCA_900554345.1 uncultured Bacteroidales bacterium
TATCGATGCGGCCTGATTTTTTATATCATATATCCAGACACGGCCATTCGCTTACACCGCCTGCTTTCACTCCCACCGCATTCTCGAGCCTCAAGAGGTATGCCTTGGCAGCGAGTCCTCCACCGTAGCCGGTCAATGTATGGTCGCTTCCTATCACACGATGACACGGCGCGAATATCGAGACCGCATTGGCTCCATTGGCATTGGCTACGGCA
This sequence comes from uncultured Bacteroidales bacterium, assembly GCA_900554345.1. Taxonomy (GTDB): domain Bacteria; phylum Bacteroidota; class Bacteroidia; order Bacteroidales; family Muribaculaceae; genus Lepagella. The sequence goes on from USHH01000024.1 coordinate 216, forward strand.
CGGACAGCTTTCGGCATACCTATCCGCCGGGCCATCTCCGCATAGGAGACAGTCTCACCATATGGAATGGCAAGCAGGGCATTCCATACTCGCTTCTGGAATTCCGTACCGGCAAACAGCAACGGCACGTCAAAGGCCTGCCGCCTGCCGGCAAAGTATTCATCAAGCCGGACAACGGCATGGTCTACGACCGGAGAGCGTCCTTCCACAAACCCGGCCTTGAGCAACCTACGCAGTCTTCTGCGGATTGAATCGCTGCCGCGTCCTGTCTGCCAGTCGCAGAGACAGAGGCGGTCGCCGTATGAGCCCAGCACCAGCTCTCCGCAAGGCGCAGGATACCCGCTTATTATAATACAGTCATTTCCATTCATAATCCATTCAATTATCTACCGGGAAAATCCTTATTGACGGCGACAAAGATATAACAAAACAATTAATCGCAGGCATATCATGATACGTTTTTTCCTATTTATACGCAGAAAGGGCCGCCGCGATGTGTCGCAGCAGCCCCTCACATGACTTACGAATATGGCTTACGATATAGTCGGGGTGGAATATGAATGTCAGATATCAGCCTCGATCTTGGGTGTGGGTCGGAACATCATGTTGTAGACGAACACCGCGAGGAGGGCGCCTGCAAGCGGGCCGACGACCATGATCCAGAAATCAGGCCATGCATTGCTCGAGAAGAGGGCCGGGCCAAAGCTGCGAGCAGGGTTGACGGAGCAGTTGTCGACGGGGATGCCGACGATATTCACCAGGCCAAGGGCAAGACCGATTGCAAGACCGGAGAACTTGCCGAAACCCTTCTTCGGGTCGGTGGCGCCAAGCACCACAAGCACGAAGACCATTGTGAAGAGAATCTCCATCAGCAGAGCCATCCCCTTGCTGACGCCGGGCTGACACACATTGGCGGCAAGATAATTGCCGGAAGGGGCCGGGACGCCGCCATACTGGAAGGCCGGACCTCCCATGTAGAAGAGCCAGAAAAGGAATGAAGCGCCGACAGCCGCACCAAGCAGCTGCGCCACTACATACATGATGAAATCCCTGCCGCTCATCTTTCCCGCCACAAACATGGCGAAGGAAACCGCGGGATTTACATGGCAACCTGAAATATTACCTATGCAGTAGCAGAGACATACAAGAATGAGTCCGAAACATAGACCGATGCCGAGCACACCGATCTCGGGACCTGCCAACACGGCGCTGCCACACGCCATCAACACCAGAAACATGGTGCCAAACATCTCGGCTAAAAACTTCTTCATATTAACAATGTTTTTATGTTTTTATAGTATTTTGAAATTAAAACGCCCCCTGGCGACAAAAGTTCAGCTCCCGGAGCGCATATATTGAAAATGCGCTCCGGGAGCTGCCATATATCCTTGGCGAGGAGTCTTACTCCTTCATCATCACGAGGCGAACGCCGTCGCTGTCTTTACCCACGTAGCAGGTAGTGGCCTTGTGACACCAGATCTCGGCTTTGATCTCATTGCCCCCCACTATCTTGATAGTGCCTGTGCCGGTTTTTTCAAATTCCATCGACTTAAGCTCCTTCTTTATGCTTTTGGCATTCTTAAGGCCATAGATAGTCACATTGTTGACGCCTTTGGTCTGGGGATTGTATTTTATCTCCATGATCGGTCCCATACAGTTGGGATCGAGACAATAGACCGCCGTGGCTGCCGACGACACCGAAGAGAGCTTGTAGCCTTTGGCCCTGCACTCGGCGGCTATCCTGTCGGCATTGTCGATTTTCAGAAATTCAAGACCGGTCGTCATGACATTGGTCTGAGCCAATGCGCCCAGCGTTGCAAAAGCGATGACCAGAAAACAAATAAGTTTTTTCATAAGATCATTTATTTGGATAATTGTTCTTTTCGGAAATCAAGCCTGCCACCGCCTCCGTGAACTCGTCTTCGGGCATGTCGTAAGGGAGCCAGTGGATATGGAAGCCACGGCGCTCCATTCCCCGGAACCACGTCATCTGCCGCTTGGCAAACTGATGGATCGCGGTGGCGAGACCGTCTCTCATCTGCCCGCGCGTCAGCTTTCCGGTGACATACAGCGTCAGGAACTTATATTCGAGTCCGTAGTAGATAAGGTCGTCGGGAGTCAGGCCGCTGTCAAGAAGAGCGCGCACCTCCTCCACCATACCCTGCTCCAGACGGGCGTCGAGCCTGATGTCGATACGCCGCCTGCGCAGGTCGCGGGGTATGTCGACCCCGATGACCACAGCGTTCAACGGAGAGGCCTCCGCCCGGTCGGCGAGGCGGGCAGCACCGGGGTTGGATGCATAATAGGTGGCTATCTCGATGGCCCTGACGGCACGGGCGGGAGTGTCGATGTCGGTGACATTGTGGAGTTGCTTCATGCCTCCGAGAATCGAGGCAAGCTCCGTGAGACTTTTCCCGGCAAGACTTTCGCGCAGCCTCGGGTCGCACGGCACCTCCGGCATCACGATGCCGGAGAGCGCGGCCTCCACATACATGCCGCTGCCTCCACAGACCACGGGCAGCCGACCTCTCGACGAGATGTCGTTTCTCGCCCGTGTGAAATCACTGAGATAACGGTGGAGGTTGTATTTCTCCCCGGCCTCGCAGACATCCACAAGATGCACCGGCACATCGCCATATTCCTCGAGGTCCTTGCCGGTGCCTATATCCATGCGGCGATACACCTGCCGGGAGTCAGCGCTTATGATCTCGCCGCCGAAAGTCCTCGCCAGCGACACGGCGCGACGTGTCTTTCCCGATGCGGTGGGGCCTACCACCGCGAGGACGTCTATTGCCATTGGCGGCTGTTTTTCGATCCGGTGAGATTCCTGAACCAACGTTTCACCTTAAACATCCTGGTGTCGGAGTTGAACAGGGAGATCCGGATCCATTTGTCGTCCTGGAAATCGAGATTCGATTTCCTCACATCCTCAAACGTGAAATTCGGGTTGTAAGACCTGATCTTGCTCTTGCGGTTGCCGTTCTCGTCAAACACCTTCTCCGTGATCATGATTGTGGAGAGCCTCGAGAGGTCACTGCACGCGATGCGTGAGAGATGTGTCGGACTATACTGATAGATATACTTCAGCTTTCCGAAATCGACCCACTCCCCACCGAGGTTGAAGACCGGACAGCTGTCACCCTCGCCCGGATTTATGAAATAGAAATACCGGAGCAGGGAATGCTTCTGCATGTCGGGCGATTTACGGCCGAAGAAGAAGCGTAGCTCGCCGTCGGCGACGCCGGTCATCTGCTGGATAGTCTTTCTCACCTCGTCGACCCGGATACCGTTGACCGTGCGTTTCGTGAAAAACGGCGTATCGAGCACCTCGCGATAAGGAGTGTTGACATCAATGGAGTGGGAATCGAGATATACCCTCTCGCCGCATATCACGTAGAAGCGGATATACGTCTTGGCGGTCATGTCGTTGATCTCCTCGGGTGTGATGATCTCGTCGTTCTCCTTCAGGTCGAGATAGAGATTGTAATAGCGGAAGATGAAGTAAAGCTCGTCGAGCAAGAGATAAATCACCAGGAGCCAGCTGAAGACATACCAGTCGCGGCCATTCACCGCAGCTTCCTTCACGTAGAGCTGGTAGTAGTAGAGCCACACCAGAGCCGAGAGCACGCCGAACGTCACGATCAGGTTCTTGAGCTGCACCATCGACTCCACGCTGATGATGCGCCCGAACTGACCCCGCTCCACACTCTCGCCCTTGTCGAGACGGCAGTTGACGCATAAGGAGAGACTATGACGCCTGAGGAAAATGACCACAAGCGCCACGAAACTGACCGGGCACAGCACAAGAGCCGGCACGTAGGGATTGTTGAAGAATACAAGCTCCTTTGGAGGGATTATGATGCCCCAGACGTAAAGCACATTGATGACAATCGACACGAAAGTGTATGCGATCATGCAATAGAACATCGCGTAGGGAATCAGCATGCAGTTGGGAGAGCCCTGAAGCCGGTTGTTGTAGAGCAGCGTGTAGAGCACTGCCGAACAGATAATGGATACAACCGGATTGAGGTAGAAAGGAAGCATACGACCGAGGATGACCGTCATTACAACAGTAAGCACGCCGATTGTGAAATTCTTCCACAACTGGTAAATCTGCATGCTGTTGACTTTTTTCAGATCTTCCATCGCCGTATGGTGTAGGTTAAGACGGCAGGCCGTCAGTTTTTAACATTAAGGTCGAGAAATTTCACAAGCCTGCGGAATAGCATCTCACGCGCATTGCACATCCTGAGGCTGTGTTCCCACCCGGTGAAGGCCATCATATCGAAAAGTTTGGATTCATCGGTAAGACGGGAGGTATAACGCAATGTGTTGTCGAAATGCACATTGTCATCGTTGGTACCGCTCATTATTAATAACGGCTTATTCATGTCGTTTGTTCGGCCGAGGGCACTCCCTTTTTCATATCCGCTCTCATTCTGCTGGGGAGTCGACATATATCGCTCCGTATAAATCGAGTCGTAGAGATGCCAGTCGGTGACGGGAGCCATCGCCACGCCGGCCTTGAATGGATTGCCGGGCTGGGAGAGCTCCATGAGTGTCATGTATCCGCCGTAGCTCCATCCGAAGCAGCATGTGCGCTCGGCGTCTACAAAGGGAAGCGACGCGAAATAGCGTGCGCCGGCAATCTGGTCGACGGTCTCATACTGGCCGAGGCGCTTATACACCACATTGGCCCACTCACGCGAACGGTTGCCGGTGCCTCGGCCGTCGACAGCGGCCACCACATAACCCTGGGAGGCCACATAGAATATGCCGTCCATCATCCAGCGGTTTTCCACCAGCTGCGAGTCCGGGCCGTTATATTGATACATCATCAGAGGATACTTCTTCGAGGGGTCGAAGCCGGAAGGCTTGATGATGAAGGCGTTCATATCCTGGCCATCGTCGTTCTTCACCGTAAGGAACTCCATCTTCGGAGCGGAGGCGTATTTCGCCGCATATTCCTCATTGAGCTCCACATCGACCACCTTTGCTCCCTTGGCATTGCAGACAGTGTAGCGTGTAGGGGTGGTAGAGCTGCTGTATGTAAGCAGGAAATATGAGAAATCGCGGCTGAAGGCGGCCGACGACGTACCATCCCTGAGGGTGAGGGTGGCGCGGCGCCCCGAGCGGTCCACGCTCTCCACCACGCGGTTGATTGCGCCTGTGGACGTCGTCTGCACATAGTCGACGCCGGCGCTCGAGCGGCCGTAGTAGGCGGTGACGTTATAGTCGCCGCTGGTGATCTTGCGTAGCTGACGTCCGTTGTAGTCATATTCATAGAGATGACGCCAGCCGTCGCGCTCGCTGCCGATCACGAAGCTCTGCCTGCGGTATTCCACCATCTGATAAGCGGCCGGACTCAGCCATGCCGATGAATTCTCCACAAGCACCTGACGGGCCACCGTGGAGCCGGGGTTGACCTTAAAGAGACGAAGCTCGTTCTGGTCGCGGTTGAGAAGCATCACCATAAGCGAGCTCCCCTCCCCGTCGAATTCCATCGAGGGCACATAGTCGGTGGCGCCGATGGGGAGATCCATCTTCTTCACCACGCGGGTGTCGAGATTATAGCTGTGTACACTTACCACCGAATTAGGGTATCCGGCGAGCGGGTACTTATATGAATAGGCAGCGGGATAAGGATCGGCACCGGCGCCGGCGTCACACCAGCTGCGGTAGTTGTCGAAGCGGTATTCCGGCACGTCGGTCTCATCGAAACGCACGAAAGCGAGCATCGAGTCGTCGGCGCTCCAACGTATGGTGTTGTCGATGCCGAACTCCTCCTCGTATCCCCAGTCGGGGATTCCGTAGATTATTCTGTTGGGCATGCCGTCGGTGGTCACGGCCACATCGGTCTTGTAGTCGAGGTTGGCCACGTAGATATTGTTCTCGTAGGTATAAGCCACCATGCGGCCGTCGTTGGAAATCACGGCGCCACGCTGCGGACCTCTCTGCGACACCTTGGCGAGGGTGCCGCGCATCACGTCGTAGACATAGAACTCGGCAGTAAACGAACGGCGGTAGATCTTCTCCTCATTGTTCCATAGCAGAATCTTCTTCTCGTTGGCGCTCAGCGAGTAGCCGTCGAAGTCTGAGATCTTCACATCACCCTTCACGGCATCGAGCGAGAATAGCGTGGAGGTCTTTTTGCCGGTCTTGTAGCTGAAGACCTCGATTGCTCGTCCGTCATCGCTGAGTGCGCAATAGGAGACGCCGTCGGCCATGGGGCGCATCTCTTTCACGCGCCTGGGAGCCGAGAGCGACACATCGCAATAGTCGGCGGCCGTGAGTCCGGAGGCCCCGGCCGGAGAGAAAGGTGCAGCCGCAAGGGCAGCCACCATGATCATTCCACTGCAGAGTTTCATATATACAGGTGTGATATAGGTCTAAGGTTAACGGGTTATCAATAATTACGTGCGAAAAGCACCCTGCGCTTCGAGGGGCGGCCGGTGACCATGCAGACTCCGGGCTCGTCGTCGCCGTCGAGGGGTATGCAACGGATAGTGGCCTTTGTCTCCTCCTTGATACGGTCTTCGGTTTCGGGAGTGCCGTCCCAGTGAGCCATGATGAAGACACCCTCCTCGATACGCTTCTTGAACTCATCGTAGGTGTCGACATAGACGGTGCGGCTCTGACGGAGTTCGAGGGCCTTCCGGAAGATGTTCTGCTGGATGTCCTCGAGGAGGCTTACTATCCTCGACTCGATTCCCTCGAGCGATACGGTCTCCTTCTCGAGAGTGTCGCGGCGCATGATCTCGACTGTGTTGTCGGCTATGTCGCGTGCGCCGATGGCCAGACGCACGGGCACGCCCTTAAGCTCGTAGTCGGCAAACTTGAAACCGGGGCGTCGGTTGTCGGCGTCGTCATACTTCACACTGACGCCGAGCCCCCGGAGAGCGGCGATCACGGGCTCTACGCGACGGGTGATTGTCTCGAGCTGCCCGGCGTTCTTGTAGATAGGCACAATCACCACCTGGATGGGAGCGAGATGCGGGGGGAGCACGAGGCCGTTGTCGTCGGAGTGTGTCATGATGAGGGCTCCGATAAGGCGTGTGGAGACGCCCCAGGAATTGGCCCACACATACTCGGGCTTATTCTCCTTATTGATGAAAGTGACGTCGAACGCCTTGGCGAAATTCTGGCCGAGGTTGTGCGAGGTGCCGGCCTGGAGAGCCTTTCCGTCCTGCATCATGGCCTCGATGGTGTAGGTGTTGAGGGCACCGGCGAAACGCTCGTTGGCGCTCTTGACGCCCTTGATCACCGGCATGGCCATATATTTCTCGGCGAAGTCGGCGTAGATGTTGATCATCCTTACCGTGCGGGCTTCCGACTCCTCGGCCGTGGCATGCGCGCAGTGGCCCTCCTGCCATAGGAATTCGGAAGTGCGCAGGAACATTCTGGTGCGCATCTCCCACCTCATCACGTTGGCCCACTGGTTGATCAGCAACGGAAGGTCACGGTAGGAATGAATCCAGTTCTTGTAGGTTCCCCAGATGATTGTCTCTGATGTAGGGCGCACTATGAGCTCCTCCTCGAGCCTGGCCTCTGGGTCAACGATCACGCCGTTGCCCTCGGGGTCGTTCTTGAGACGGTAGTGTGTCACCACAGCGCATTCCTTGGCGAAGCCCTCCACATGCTCGGCCTCGCGGCAGAGGAATGATTTGGGAATCAGCAAGGGGAAATATGCGTTCTGCACACCCGACTCCTTGAACATGTTGTCGAGTGTCCGCTGCATCTTCTCCCAGATGGCGTAGCCGTATGGTTTGATCACCATGCAGCCTCTCACCGGGCTGAGCTCGGCGAGGTCGGCTTTGACCACGAGCTCATTATACCATTTTGAATAGTCGTCGCTTCTTTTTGTAAGGTCTTTCAGTTCTTTTGCCATAACGTTGGTAGTGGGCTATTTTTACGCGGGCGCTGTCCGGAAGAGCGGCGGCCTATCGGGCTCCAGCCTTCCAGACAGGCTAAAACAATGCAAAGTTAATAAAAAAAAGGGATTTTCGGCCCTGATAGGTCATTTTTATTTAGATGACTCCAATCAGCGCAGACGGTCGGCCGACTGGAGGAGCTTATGGTCGCGCTGCATGCAATACCAGGCGAGCACGGTGGTGACGATGGCTATAAAGGGAGCCAGCACGATTTCGCTCCATCCGATAGAGCCCCCCTCGATGCATCCGTAGCCGAGCGAAGCGCCCGTCGCCATTGTGGCGATAATGAAAATCAGACTCACCAGGCAGACCCTCTTCTGAAGGCGCAGGTTCTTGAAGAGGAAGATGTCGATGAGCGGAAGGATGATGCTCATCAGGGAGATGATGAAGAAATACCACGTATGGAGCAGATACCCGGTCGGGGCGCCCCCTGTAGCCTCCCCCTCATAGCAGAAGCCAAGGGTAGTGAAACTGAAGGTGTAGTCGGCGGTCTGCACCTGGCCGAGGGAGAGGAAAGTAAAGCAGGCCATAAGCCCTGCCGTGAGCAGCAGAAGCAGAGTCTGCCAGCGTTGTATCACCATGATTTTATCAGATTAAGCGGTTTGCATAATTAATATGCTGCAAAATTAATAAAAATAGTTGGCTGTAGCCACTTTTCGGCACGCGATTTGTTATTGACAAATAAAACATACACCACAACGATGACACCCAATACCTCAGAAAGCGCAGTGGGCACTAACGCTGCGAAGCCCCTCGACGAGCTCCGCGAGGCGGCCTACGCCCGGAAAGTGGCGTCAGGCATAGCGATGGCGCGCCGACTGAACGCCACATCAGGCATGACCGGACATGAGCAGGCCTACGGGATCTCGCGCGAGCTCGACTCCATAGCCGACTCCTACCGGTATATGCTCCGGTATATGCTTGACGGCCACGCCGACGACAGCCGCGACCAGATGATCGACGTGTTGTGCCACCGCCTGTTGAATGTGGCCGACACGCTTGAGCGCCTCTCGCTCAGAGACTCGAGCGGACGCCCCTATTTCACGGCGGCGAGGTTCACTGCGCTCGGCAACAAGAGCCTTAAAGAGAAAATCGACATCTACATGGCGGAGGCAGGAAAGGCGGCTCTTGCCGTAGAGGCCGGAGTGGCGGCCGGAGAGACGGGACGCCTCAAGGATGACCTGCTGATCGACATATTCCGCCAGGTGAGATCGATTGCCGACGCGCCGGCGGCCGACTATGAGGCCATCCACGACGTTCTCTGGAATCCCGACACGCCCTACGAGCTCGCCAGCCAGCTCATCACCGCCCTGATGCTCGCCAACATCGAGTATTTCGACGAGAAAGGGTTTGCGCTGCTGCTCGAAGCCGCCTCCGACGAGAAGCCGCCGCTCCTGGCAGCCCGCGGCCTGACGGCCCTTATCATCGTGGCGCGCCACCACAGGCGCCGCATAGCGCTCCACCCTCGGAGCTACGGGAGACTGAAGGCGCTCTCGGAATCGATAGTGCAATACGGGAGGATACGCACCGTGATGACCAATATGCTTATGGCACGCGACACCGACCGCATAGTGAAACGCCTCAACGACGAGGTGATACCGGGACTGATGAAGATACGCCCCGACGTGATGCGCAACCTTCGCAAGGCCGGCAACGAACCCGACTTAGGCTCGATGGAGGAGAATCCGGAATGGGAGGAGATTCTGAAGAAAAGCGGCGTTGAGAAGCAGCTCCGCGAGCTCACAGACATACAGATGGAGGGTGGCGACGTGATGATGGGGGCTTTCTCAAGACTAAAGAGCTTCCCTTTCTTCCGCGAGGAGAGCCACTGGTTTCTGCCGTTTGACCCGCGCCACAGCTCGCTGGCCGGCAGGTTTGTAGCCGAGGAACCCTTCAAGACGATGCTCGAGTCAAACCGCGACATGTGTGACAGCGACAAATATTCGCTGGCCTTCTCTCTCGCCGGCATGCCGGCGCTGCAGCGCAACGCCATATCCATGCAGCTTGACGCACAGCTCCAGCAGCTCAACGAGGCCCTCGCCGAGGCACGCCTGAAAGCGGCGACCCCCGATTTCGACACGGAAGCGCGCCGCTTCATGCGCGACATCTACAGATACTGCAAGATCCACGAGAAAGACAGGCTCGAGAGGCTTCTGTCGCAACCTGTGACCCCCGACGACCTCCCGGCGCTCTCCGACTTCATGGAGAGCGATGAGTTTCTCAATCTTCTCGCCGAATTCCATTTCAAGCGCAAATATCACCGTGACGCGCTGCCCCTGCTGGAGACCCTCTCCAAGCGCAGACCCACCGATCCCACACTCATGGAGAAGGCAGGCTATTGCCGCTATATGGAGGGCGACATCGCGGGAGCTCTCGAATGGTACAGACGCGCCGAGCTGTTCAAGCCCGACAGCATCTGGCTCTGGCGACAGACGGCACTGTGCCTGAAGCAGACAGGACAGTTTGAGGAAGCGGCCGCCTACTACCGCAAGCTGCTCGACTCCTCCCCCGACAACTACGGGCTCATAATGAACCTCGGCCACTGCTCTCTGCAGAACGGCGACTACGACGAGGCTCTCCGCCAGTATTACCATGCCCTCTATATAAATCCCGACAACGCCAAGCCCCGGAGGGCCATAGCATGGGTCGAGCTTCTCAAGGGCAACTACGAGAAGAGCCGCGAATGCTATTCGCTACTGCTCTCCTCGGAATCGGAATGCGACGACCTTCTCAACTACGGGCATCTCAATTTCCTGACGGGCCACTACCGGGAAGCCGCCACCCTCTATCGCCGCTATGCGTCGATGTGCGGCCTCAATCCGGAAGAACTCGCGCGGCAGATCGCCGACGACTATGACGTGATAAGTCGCTGCGGCGGCAATCCGGAGGAGCTTCGCCTTGTTCTGGAGTCGGTCGTCCTCGACAGTCAGGGCGCATCCTGAGCCACAATGCCACCACATTGATGAAGCCGGCCCCCGCATCCTTGATGGAATGCGGGGGCCGGCTTCATCTCTTTACCTAAGACTCCGGCATAAACCGGAGCATGTCATCTTGAGAGCACCTTCTCGATCGACTCCACGGCGTCGGAGAGCTCCTTGGTGTATGGCAGACGGTCTTTCACGGCGGGTATTCCCTGGGGGACCGTGGCATGCTTGCGGTTTAGCTTGTTGCCGATGGCAGTTGAGGAAAGAGTGGTGTGCTTGTGGGATAGATACATGATCATCTGCCGGGCGTCGGCGATGTCGCGCACGCGGCTCTTGCTGAAGATCACGTCGGGGTTGAGGTTGTAGAACTCGGCCGTCGACTCCACGATCATATCGAAATTGATGTCTTTCTTCACCGGATGCTTCACCGAATGGCTCATCACAGTCAGCGCAAGCTCCTTGGTGATCGGAGCGTTGAGGGTGATGGAATGCGTGAGAATGCCCATCACGACGCCTTCAAGCTCACGAACGGAGCCGGTGCACTTCTCGGCAATCACGTCGATGACGTCGGCCGGAATGTCGAGACCGTTCTTGCGGGCCTTGAAGCTGAGGATCGACTTGCGGAGGTTTAGGTCGGGCTTCGGAAGCTTCTCCGTGACTCCCCACTTGAACCGGTCGATGAGGCGGTCGGCTATTCCGTCGAGCTCCACCGGCGGACGGTCGCAGGTGAAGACGAGCTTCTTGCCGTGCTGATGCAGGTGATTGAATACCGGGAAGAGGCCGTTGGCCGTACCGTCTTTGAAAGTCAGTTCCTGAAGATCGTCGATAAGGAGAGCGTCGATCTGCTGAAACCAGTTGAGAAACGCCGGTATCTTCTTCTGGATTGTGGCGTTGGCATAAAGGTTCTGAAACTGACGGAGGGTTATGAAGAGCACCTTTGCATGTGGATTGCGCTCCTTGATGCGGATGCCGATGGCCTGGATGAGATGGGTCTTCCCCACCCCGACCTCGCCATAAAGGAAAAACGGGTTGAAATCCGACTTCTCGGGATGGTTGGCTATAAACTCTGCGATCGTGAAGGGAAGGCGGTTGCTGTCGCCGAGACAATAGTTCTCAAACGTGAGCGACGGATTGAGCATGGAGTCAATCTCCTCATACTTTCCAGGCTTGCCGGCAGAAGGATCGACGGGCTTCTGCAGCGACTGGAAGAAACGGCTGTTGAGAGCCGGGCTCTTCTCCTGGCTCGGGAGCACCACACGCGAGTCGCCTGCCTCACCGCTCACCACACCTACTATATATGAGATGCGGGTAGAGGAGCCGAACACCTTGTCGCGGGCGGCCTTGATGATGTTGTAGAAATCATCTTCGAATTTCTCAAAGAAGAACTGCGACGGCAGACTGATCGACAATTCATTGTCGATATACCCTACTGCCTTCGCCTGAGAGAAGAACGTGTCAAACCGCTGCTGTCCGATATTGTCGCGGATTATGTCGAGGCATTTCTGCCATTTTGATTTGTAGTCGTCGATCATGATTTTTGAGAAATTGGACACAAAATAAGCACAAAAATTCCAAATAAAAAAGCGCGGAAATTTTTGGACATTACCGCCGGAGCTTAAAGGGGCTGAAATTCAATTTATTGTGGATATCAGGCCGAAGCCTCGACACCAATATCACACTTTAATCTGATTATCAGCAAAATAATCAATGCTAAACCGCTTAAAGAGCCCCCGTTGACAGATTTTAACAATCTGTTTACAAAGCGTTGCACCATAAACCTTAAAAAAGCACACGCGTCATTATTTAGATTCTGTCTAAACAATGCCATAAAGGCGCCGCTTCCCTACATGTAACGCGATATCTTAGTGGCTCTTCCGCGCAGATACGGAGTGGGGTGTGCAGGATTGCAGTCATAAAAGAGGCCGGCCAAAAGAGGCCGGCCATCCTGTAGGTTCCGTCGGTTTCCGGTTAAAGGAGCTTGATGCTTATATATCTCTTCGGGTTCTTCTTTATGTCGACGATGAGCGAATCGACGTCAGCTGTGACGCGGTTGAGCTTGTTGTAAAGCTCCGGGTCGTTCATGAGCAGACCGAGCGTGGAGGTCTGGCTGTTGAGCTGGTTGGAGAAAGCCATGAGGTTTCTGGTGACCTCCTCCACATTGCTCATGGTAGATGAGAGCGGGAGCTCCTTGAGCTGGCAGGAGAGGGAGCTGAGGTTGGAGGTGATGGTGTCGATATTATAGACGACCCTGGCTGCATTGCCTGTGATTGCGGGCACGTCGCGGTTGAGGGTGACGCGGAGGCCGGAAGTGGCGGCGAGGATATCTGACGTGATGCCGTCGAGGCGTGAGATCGACTGCGAGAGCGCCGGGTCGGCCACAAGCCTGTTGAGATTGGCGAGGAGGGAGTCGACGCGCGGCAGGATCCTGTTGACGGAGGGCATAAGCTGCTCGGTGACATTCTCCATGAGGTCAGGAGCATACATCGTCTCGACGCTTCCTCCCACGGGAATCATCTCCTTGCTCGAGCCGAGCTTTATGTCGATGAAGGAGCCGCTGAGCATCGTGGAGGCGATGAGGGCTTTGGAGTCCTTCGGAAGATGGAGATTCTTGTTGAGCGCGAGGAGCACCTCGATCTTGCCGGGATTCTGGTAGTCGAAGCGTATATCCCTCACCTGCCCCACCTTGTAGCCGTCGACGACCACAGGGGCCGAGAGCTCGAGGCCCGAGACGTTGGTATAGGTGGCGATATAGAAATTGGCCGGCTTGAAGAGGTTGATGCCTTTCAGGTAATCGATGCCGAAAATAAGGATGAGAATGGCTACTATCACAGAGATGCCTATGCCGAACTCTTTGGTAAGGATTTTTTTCATAACAGATCTTGTGAATGGTGGGTGGGTTATTTTTCTTCGCTTTTAATATTTTTGATAATGAAGGCGTCGGGAATCTTGTCCTTCACCTTTTTTAGTAACGTTTCAATCTCTGACTTGTTTTCCGACTCGCCGTAGGTATATTTATAGAGATTGCCCTCCTTGATGACGGATATCGGAGAGAGGCCCTGGAATCTGGGGCTGGAGGAGCTGATCTCATTAGGAGTGGCGAGCACCTGTATCTTGTAGACGGTGACCACCTTGTCGCGGCGCGCCTTGTGGCCCTTGTCTTTCTTCTTATCCTTTTTTTTCTTATCCTTCTTCCTGTCTTTCTTATCGCTCTTCTTTCCTGAGTTTCTGTCGGCCGACGCCTGGCCGTCTTCTGCCGATGAAGGCGCCGCGACATCGGTGGTCTCCCTTACTGGAGTGCGCGACTCGGGAGCCTCCGGTATGCCTGTGGTCTCGACATTTCGTGCGGAGGATGCGCTGCGGGAGCCTGCCGAGCGGCGGCGCCTCGAACGGGCTTTGGCGTAAGAGTCGTCGTTGCGGCCCGAAGAGACCGACTTACGGTCTGACTGGCGGCTCGAGCGGGCGAGCACCACAGGAGCATCGTCGGAGCCCGACGGCGTCCTGTCGACCTCTTCGTGTGTTTCCTCCACGGCGACATCCCGGGCCTCGCGGGAGCTGTTGCCGAGCTGCCGGCGCCAGTTCTTCTCGTATTTCACCACAGCCTCCGCAATGGCCGAGGCAAGCTCCTTTGCACCCTTGTCGGAGGAGATGTAGCTTGCCGACTTGGGATTGCAGATGAAGTCGAGCTCAACGAGCACCGAGGGCATCGACGTGGCCCACAGCACCCAGAAGCCGGCCTGATGCACGCCACGGTCGACACGACCCGACCTCACAAGCTCCTTCTGGACATCGCGCGCGAAGCCTACGCTCTTGGTGAGGTTCTTCTTCTGGGCTATCTCGAAGATGATATACGACTCGTCGCTCGACGGGTCGAAGCCGCTGTACCTCTCCTCGAAATCGCCTCCCTCGAGCTCGATCACCGCGTTCTCCCTCATGGCCACCTTCATATTGTTGGCATCCTTATGGAGGCCGAGGGCATAGACCGAGCTTCCCTCCACGTTCTTACGGTTCTTGTTGCTCTTGTCGAGCGAATTTGTGTGGATGGATATGAAGAGGTCAGACTTGGCCTTGTTGGCCACATCTGCCCTCTCCTGGAGGGAGAGAAACGTATCGTCGTCACGGGTCAGCACCACTTTTGAGTTCTTGAGCTTCTTGCGGAGGATTTCCGCAAGCTTCTTCGCGACCCCGAGGTTGATATCCTTTTCCCTTACGCCGTTGTCGACGGCGCCGGTATCCTTGCCGCCGTGGCCGGCATCGACTGTAACCACGAAATCACGCTTCTTTTCCTTGGCGAACGCCTCCGGAGCATGCATGGCCAACGCAACCATCAACAGCGCGAGCAGACATTTCAAATATATCGGTTTCGTCATTTTTCAGATATTTGCTGCAAAGGTAATAAAAAATCGTCAAACGCCACTCTCACAGCAGCCGCATAGCGATAGCCGCGCAGGCTTCGGCATCTGCGAGGGCGTGGTGGTGGTTGGTCAGGTCGTAGCCACACCAGGCGGCCACATAGGCCAGACCGCAGGAGGGAATCTTTCCACGGAGCTGACGGCGCGCGGCCATCAGCGTGCAGTGGAATTCATATTCGGGATAGTCGAGCCGATAGCGCTCGAAGGCAGCCCGCAGGCATTTCTCATCGAAGGCCTTGTTGTGGGCCACGAGAGGGAGCCCCTCGATGATCGGCTCCACGCCGGCCCACACCTCGGGGAAATAATCGGCGGAGTCGGTGTCGGCCCGTGTGAGACCGTGAACCCTCACGTTGTGGGGATTATAATAATTAGGCGCGGGATGTATCAGGCTGTAGAACCTGTCGGCCACAACACCGTTTCTCACAGTGACTACCCCCACGCTGCACACGGAGCTCGGGTAGCCGTTGGCTGTCTCGAAATCGATTGCCGCAAAATCAGTCATCGTTTACTGTCTGTTTCATGTTCTTATTCTTCACAAAATTAATGAAAAAGTGCGTCATAATAATCATTTTTAACTATATTTGCATCTTTATGGACCCTAAACAACCTCAAGCCCCCCTGACGCTCCCCTATCATGACGATATGATTGAAGCCATCTACCGCTTCGTGGAGGAGCACCGCAATGCCGACGCGACACGTCTGCTGCTCTCCGGAAAAACACCATGCGCGGAGTTTCCGCTCCGCTTCGCCGCCGTGCAGATCGACTGCCGGCGCAAGGCGGCGGCAAAGATTCCAGACTTCCTGCGCCACCGCGAGTTCCTCTTTCCCGACGCTGTAAGCTCCGAGCAGGCGAGCCATCAGGCGGTGGCGCGCTACAATGCCGGAGTGACGGGCCATGCTGTAAAGGTCCTCGACATGACGGCCGGACTGGGCATCGATGCATTGACCTCCGCCCTATCGGGCAACACAGTGACGGCCATAGACCTCGACGCGCGGAAGGCGGCGGTATTGCTCCACAATGCCATAGTGACGGGAGC
>USHH01000025.1 GCA_900554345.1 uncultured Bacteroidales bacterium
CATCAGCGAAGCTTGCCCACAAGGGGAGGGAACCCGGCCGACATAGCGGCCTATCTCCGGCATTTCGCCGGCAATGGCGCCGGGTCTGCGTTTTACGACGAGGAATATCTCGATGACGATGAGCTCCGCGAGGAGTATGTGATGACAAGGCTGCGTCTTGCCGATGGCTTCCCGGTCGACGAGTTCAGACATAGATTCGGAGAAGCCAGGGCCGACATGCTGCTGGCTAGCGCGTCTCGATGGGAGCGAAGGGGGCTTCTGACAGTGGACGACGATATGGGAGGGAAAAGAATATCGCTGACGCCACATGGCGTTATGGTATCCGACGAGATAATTGCCGACCTCATGTAGGGGCCGAAAGCTCCGGGTGATGGTCTGAACAGTGACCGAGGGGTATTTGTTTTGCATTTGTTGCTTTTTGAAGAATAAAATTCGGCAGAAGGCTTGTTATATGAAAATTTTTATCTAATTTTGCAGCTTTAAGTAAAATGAATTCCGTCTATGGGCTGTTTCGATAATAAAATCATCTTTACAAAGATGCATGGAGCCGGCAATGACTATATCTATATCGACGGCCGACATGCCCTCCCGGCAAATCTCCCATTACTCGCCCGCCAGATCAGCGACCGTCATTTCGGTGTCGGTGGCGACGGCCTTGTGGTGCTGATGGATTCGGAGGTAGCCGACTACAGGATGCGCATGTTCAATGCCGATGGCTCTGAAGCGGGTATGTGTGGCAACGCGGCTCGCTGCATCCTTAAATTCCTTCATACACGCTATATCAGCCATGCCACATCGATTACGCTCGAGACAGGCTCAGGCGTGCGGCATGTGTCGTTTGTCAATCCGGATTACAACACAGAGGATTTCCAGAAGACGCCGGTCACGGTCGATATGGGCGAGCCTCATATCCGTCCCGACGAGATTCCCATCGATGCCGAGGGCGATGGCCCGGTGGCGGGTAAAAGGATTGATCTTGACGGCACGACTGTGGAGATCGCCGCAGTAGGGATGGGTAATCCCCATGGTGTGGTGTTCACCACCGACCTCAGCGACCGGATGGTGCTCGAGATAGGCCCTCGGCTTGAGACGGCTTCAGTTTGGCCGGAGAAGGCGAATATTGAATTCGCGCAAGTCATCGACCGTACACATATCAAGATGCGCGTGTGGGAACGCGGCACAGGAGAAACCATGGCTTGCGGCACCGGTGCCTGCGCCGTGGTCGTGGCCGCTGTCATTCAGAATCTCACCGGGAGATCGGTAGAGGTTGAGGTAAAGGGCGGACGTCTGAAGATAGACTGGGATGAGAAGAGCGGGCATGTTTTGCTTACAGGGCCGGCTGTAGTTGTGGCCGACGGCTTCTACTATCCCTACGACGCGATGACAGAGGGTGTGGTGTGAAGGGTTCAGGTTGAAATCACGACAGCAAGAATATATTTAATTTAAGGTAAAGAAGGATTATATAGGTAAATAAGAAAATGGTCAAAGTCAATGAGGGCTTCCGGCAGTTGCCGGAGTCATATCTCTTCTCGGAAGTAGGCCATCGGGTAGCCGCCTACAGAAGCGCCCATCCCGACGCCGACATCATACGCATGGATATCGGCGACGTGTCGCGGCCGTTGTCGCGTCTTGTGGCCGCGACCCTGTGCGACGCGGCGGCCGGGATGGCCACTCCGGAGGGATTTCATGGCTATGGTCCCGAGCAGGGATATGGCTTCCTGCGCGAAGCTATAGCGCAGGGCGACTATCGGCGGCATGGCATCTCCATAGCCGCCGATGAAATTTTTGTCAGTGACGGCGCCAAGTGCGACCTCGCGGGTCTCGGCGAAATCCTTTCACGGGATTGTCGCGTGGCGGTTCCCGATCCTGCCTATCCGGTGTATGTCGATGACAATGTTCTGCAGGGGCGCGGCGGCGACTACCGCGACGGACGCTGGTCGCGGTTGATATATCTGAACGCTGATCCCCTCGATGGCTTCATGGCGCCTTTGCCCGAAGGCGATGCGCCAGACGTCATTATGATGTGTTATCCCAACAATCCTACGGGCACATCCATTTCCCTTCAGCGTCTCCAGCAATGGGTGGACTATGCGAGAAGCCACGGCTCGCTGATCATCTACGATTCGGCTTACGAGGCATACGTGCGTACTCCCGGCATGGTGAGAAGCGTATATGAAGCCGAAGGGGCCCGGGAAGTGGCCATAGAGGTGAGGAGCTATTCGAAGACAGCCGGCTTCACCGGTCTGCGCTGTGGCTACACGGTGGTGCCTTCCGACCTTACGGGACGCTATGCCGACGGCAGCAAGGTGAGGCTGCGAGACCTCTGGCTACGCCGGCAGACCACCATGTTTAACGGAGCATCCTATCTGAGTCAGAAAGGCGCCGCTGTATTATATACGGAGGAAGGGGAGCGCGAGGTGAGACGTTCCACCGACTACTATCTACGCAACGCGGGCATGATAAGGGAAAGTCTGCTTAAGGCCGGATTCCGCGTATCTGGAGGCATCGACTCTCCATACGTGTGGACATCACTCGAAGGAGAGGAAGACTCATGGAGTCTTTTCGACAAAGTGCTCGACCTCTGCCATATCTCGACCACTCCTGGCGAGGGATTCGGCAGCAACGGACGCGGATTCCTGCGGCTCACCGGCTTCAATACTTTCGAGAATACAAAGACGGCGATGACGCGCCTGGTGGATGCCCTCGGAAAGCATTGAGCTTTACATTATAAAAGAATATAAAGATCAGATCTTAATAACTGTTTTTCAATTACTGTCCGAATTATGTCAGATTTAAGATTCAAGAGTGTGGAGGAGGCATCGTCGCGCAAGGCGGTCAAGGTGCAGCTTCCGGAGGAAAGGGTGGAGAAATATTACGGCTGCAAGGTATTCAACCGTCAGAAGATGTTTGAATACCTTCCCGCGCAGGTGTTTGACGCCCTTGTGAAGGCAATCGACAACAAGGAGCCCCTCAGCCTGGAGGTGGCCGACAAGGTAGCCGAAGGTATGAAGCGCTGGGCCATCGACAGCGGTGCACGCCACTATACCCACTGGTTTCAGCCTATGACCGGGGGCACGGCGGAGAAGCATGACGCCTTCATCGAGCATGACGGCAAGGGGGGAGTGATCGAGACTTTCTCCGGCAAACTCCTTGTGCAACAGGAGCCTGACGCATCGAGCTTCCCCAACGGAGGAATCCGCAACACTTTCGAGGCACGCGGATATTCAGCATGGGACATCTCGTCGCCCGCCTTCATCCTCGACAACACCCTCTGTATCCCCACCATCTTCATCTCCTATACGGGAGAGAGCCTCGACTACAAGACGCCGCTTCTACGTGCGCTCAACAGCGTGGACAAGGCCGCTACCCGCATCGCACGCTATTTCGATCCGGAGGTGCGCCACGTGACGTGCTATCTGGGCTGGGAGCAGGAATATTTCCTCGTCGACGAGGCATTGTATGCTTCCCGCCCCGACCTCGCGATGACAGGCCGGACCCTCATGGGCCACGAGAGCGCCAAGAACCAGCAGCTCGAAGACCATTATTTCGGCGCCATCCCGAGCCGCGTGGAGCAGTTCATGCTCGACCTCGAGCTTGAATGCCACAAGCTCGGTATCCCGGCCAAGACTCGCCACAACGAGGTGGCTCCCAACCAGTTTGAACTTGCTCCGGTGTTTGAGGAAGCCAATCTCGCCAACGACCACAACCTGCTGCTGATGTCGGTGATGAACGAGGTGGCACGCCGCCACAACTTCAGGGTGCTGCTCCATGAAAAGCCCTTCGCAGGCATCAACGGCAGCGGCAAGCACAACAACTGGAGCCTCGGTACCGACCGCGGAGTGCTTCTCTTCGCCCCTGGCAAGACCCCGAAAGCCAATCTCCAGTTTATTGTTTTCGTGGCCAATGTGATGGCTGCCGTGCATCGCCACAACGCTCTTCTCAAGGCCTCGATAATCACCGCAACCAACGCCCACCGTCTCGGAGCCAACGAGGCGCCTCCGGCCATCATCTCGATGTTCCTCGGGAGCCAGCTCAGCCAGATTTTCGATGATATAGAGAGCAAGTCGATCGATGGCGAGATAAAGCTGGAGGGGAAAGGGGAGATGCGCCTTGATCTGGCCCAGATACCTGAGCTCCGCATTGACAACACCGACCGCAACCGCACAAGCCCTTTCGCTTTCACAGGCAATCGTTTCGAGTATCGCGCGGTGGGGAGCTCCGCCAACTGTGCCTCTGCTCTTATCGCCCTCAATGCAGCGGTGGCCGAGCAGCTCGATGATTTCGCCGACCGTGTCCAGAGGCGTATGGATGCCGGCGACACCATGGAGAAGGCCATGCTCTCCGAGGTGCGCCGTCTGCTCAAGGAGAGCCGTGCCATCCAGTTTGACGGCAACGGCTACAGCGAGGAGTGGAAGCAGGAGGCCGCACGCCGCGGACTCGACACCGAGACATCGGCGCCGCTTATGTATGATGCATATCTTTCGAAGTCGAGCATCGACATGTTCACAAAGACCGGCGTGCTCACCCGCAAGGAGCTGGAGGCCCGCAACGAGGTGAAGTGGGAGATGTATTCCAAGAAGCTCCAGATTGAGAGCCGGGTGCTCGGCGACCTCGCCATCAACCACATCATACCCGCCTCCGTCAGATATCAGCGTCTGCTGCTCGACAATGGGTTTAAGATCAAGCAGCTGTTTGACTCCGACACCGCCCGACGCATCGGTGGCGCAGACATGGCCAGCATCGAGGAAATCGCTGCCCACGCCACCAGGATCAAGGAGCTTGTGGAACGCATGGTGAGCTGTCGCCACCGTGCCAACCGCATGCCCTCGGAGCGAGACAAGGCCATAGCCTACCATGACACAGTGGCTCCCCTCATGGAGGATATCCGCTCCCACATCGATGCCCTTGAGCTTATGGTCGACAACGAGATATGGCCTCTTCCGAAATACCGCGAACTCCTATTCATCCGCTGATCGCGTTTTCAGCCCGATATGCTACAACAAAAGCCATCGTGACGTCACGGTGGCTTTTGTCGTTTCGATAGATTGTGGCTTATGCCTCTATCATGGCCACGGCCGAATGATATTTCGCCATGTTGGAGGCTTTCTTTATCGCTTTCCATGCCTTTCGGCCGATCTCCGCCCCGGAGTATTCCCAGAACGGCGCGATCTTGGAGATAATCTGGCTGTCGCCACACAGTGTCTCTGTGTAGTGGGTGAGAAGCCGGCGGTGAAGCGCCAGCATATTCTCTATCCTTTTCTGGCGTGGCCATTCTCCACCCTCAAGATACTCGCTGAAAAGCGATGGCCGGCCCAATATGCCGCGGCCTATCATAATACCGGCGATGCCGGGATATCTCTCTGCTATCCCAGCGAGGTCGCCGGGAGTCAGGAGGTCGCCGTTGTAGACCACCGGATTTGTGCTCTCCCCGATAAACGCCTTCCACTGCTCCATGTCGACTGAGCCTCCGTATTGCTGACGGGCTATGCGGGGGTGCATCGTGATGTGGGTGAGCGGCAGGCGGTTGAGAGTCGGCAGGAGCCCGCGCCATTCATCCGGATTCTCATAGCCGAGGCGCATCTTCACCGAAAAGCTGATGTCGGGATTCTCTGACACGACTTTCTCGACAGCCTCGGCGGCATCGGGGTTAGCGATGGTGGCTGCCCCGCGTCCGCGTGCGGTCTGGAGCGGAAACGGACACCCCATGTTGATATCGATCTCCGTGGCGCCCAGATCCTTTATATGAGCCACCAGCCAGGAGAGTTCCTCGTGGTCTCTGAATATCACTTGCGGCACGAGCCGGATGCCTTCGTTGAGGGGAGTGGTGACATCCTTGATGTCTTTAGGGCGAAAACCCTCCTTTTCCTTACGGATAAACGGAGTGGTGAAGATGCATCCGGTGTCGTAGGTCTCATTATGGAAATGGCGGTAAGCCGCGTCGGTATGTCCCTGCACGGGAGCGAAATATAATGTGGTCATATCGGAAATGAGGATTAATCGGTGGGTAGGAATACAAACACTACAGCCCCGACGAGACACGCGAAGGCGGCGAGGTGGTTCCAATGCAGGCGCTCTCCCTGGAAGAAAATCATGGCGAGAAGAGTGAAGACAGTGAGCGACACCACTTCCTGTATCACCTTGAGCTGGAAGAGTGTAAAGGGACCGCCGTTCTCATGGAACCCGATCTTGTTGGCCGGCACCATGAAACAGTATTCAAACAGGGCCACCCCCCAGGAACATATAATCACCAGATAGAGCGGCCAGTTTTCTATCAGCCCCACATGCTTTAGTTTCAACTGGCCATACCAGGCCACTGTCATGAAGATATTGGAGATGACGAGAAGCAGTATTGTGATGAGCCCTAATTTCATATTTATTGTAAAACTTATAAACCTGCATTGCGGCGCAAAATTACAAAAAATAGTTTAAACGGCAATTATATCGGAGAGTAGCATTGAAAATTCTTGCATGGGAAATAGTTTGTGGTTAATTTTGCAGTCAGAAAGGGATCTGGCCGGTAGCGGGCTTCCGGCTGAGGCCAGGTCATTACAGCAATTATGTAAGCCAACGTTATGAATATAAGCAAAATCACGCCCCACATCGACTATGTGGGCATCAATGACCGTGTCACCGACCGGTTTGAAGGGCTCTGGCCGCTTCCTTACGGCGTCAGCTATAATTCCTATATTGTAAGAGACGAAAAGACGGCTCTTATCGACACAGTGGAGATCGGCTTTGTGGAAGACCTTCTCGCCCATATCCACGGCATTGACCAGAAACTGACCATCGACTATCTGGTGGTCAACCACATGGAGCCCGATCACTCCGGAGGCATCCCGGTGCTTCTCGAGGCTTATCCGGAACTCAAGCTCGTGGGCAACAGGCAGACCATCGGCATGCTCAAGGGCTTCTACCATATAGAAGACGACAGCCGCTTCATCGAGGTGAACACAGGAAGTTCTATTTCCCTTGGCGCCGTGACACTGAGCTTCACGCTCACGCCGATGGTGCATTGGCCCGAGACTATGATGACATATGTGGAAGAAGAGAAGGTGCTCTTCACCGGCGATGCCTTCGGCTGCTTCGGCGCCCTCAACGGCGGCGTCACCGACGGCGAGATGGTGACCGACCATTTCTTCGATGAGATGTACCGCTATTATTCCAATATCGTGGGCAAATACGGCCGCTTCGTGCAGAAGGCCATGCAGGCCGTCTCAGGTCTGAAGTTCGACTACATATGCCCGACCCACGGTCCTGTATGGCACAGCCGCATCCCGGATGTGGTGGACATCTACAGCCGGCTCAGCCTCTATGAGCCTGAAGACGGAGTGGTTATAGTCTACGGCTCGATGTACGGCAACACAGCGGCCGTAGCAGAAGCCCTCGCCACCAGACTGTGTGCCTGCGGCATAAAGAATATCAAGATCCACAATGCCTCGAAGAGCAACATGAGCTATATCATCTCCGATGCCTTCCGCTATAAGGGGCTGATTGTGGGTAGCGCTACATATTCCATGCGGATGTTCCCTGAGATAGAGCGGTTTATGACCGCAATGGAGACCCGCGAGGTGAAAAACAAGGTGTTTGCCGCTTTCGGCAGCTTCACATGGGCTCCTGCAGCGTTGCCGGCCATACTGGAAGCAGCCAAGCGAATAGGCATGGAGCCGGTGGCAACCCTCATGATGAAGCAGAGCGCCGACGCCGACACAATGGCTCAGCTCAACTCTTTTGCCGACAGTTTTGTTGAAGCTTATAATAAATGATCGCAATGGAAAGAAAAGTAGACATCGACCCCCAGGCCCTCATAGGGAGAATCTCTGATGTAGTCAGGGAGTATATCGACAACGAGGAAGACTATTCCGACAATGTGCAGCTCGCAATCAATCCCTCCGATCTGGGTCTGGAGATAGCCGATCCGGATGACGACCTGCCGGAGCTCGACTACTATCCGATGATGGATCTCGTGAGGATGTCGGCTTCCGAGCCCGGACGCTGGGAGCCCGACACCGACGCCATCTCCGATGTGGCATCCGAATATATACTCACCGAATAATCACCAAGCCCACCCTACATTTATTATAGGATGTTAGATCTCATATCCCTGTCCATCTTCGACGCAAGCCAGTTTTTCCAGTGGTTTGTGGAGAATGCCAACTATCTTTTCGTCTTCGTGTTCATGACGATCGAGAGTTCGTTCATACCGTTTCCCTCCGAGGTGGTGGTGCCACCGGCGGCATATCTCGCCTGCACCAACGCCGGAGCCGGCAGCGACATGAACATATATATGGTGGTGGTGATGGCCACCCTGGGTGCTCTCTGCGGAGCGTTTGTCAACTATTACATCGCGCTCTGGATCGGTCGCCCGGTCGTCTATCGGTTTGCCGACAGCCGCATCGGGCATGCCTGCATGATCAACCGTGAGAAAGTGGAGAAGGCCGAGGCCTATTTCGACAAGCACGGCGCCATCTCCACATTCATCGGACGTCTGATTCCCGCCATCAGGCAGTTGATATCGATTCCCGCGGGAATATCGAAGATGAATGTGGGCCAGTTCGCCATCTTCACCGCGCTCGGAGCCCTTGTGTGGAACACTGTACTCGCTCTGCTCGGCTACTGGCTGTCGCTCACAGTGAGTCCCGACATGCTCTTCGTTAAGGTGGAGGAATACAATAAATATCTGACATGGGCCGGCTACGGCATAGCCCTGCTATGTGTGGCCTTTATCTTATGGAACGCTTTCAAGCCCAAGCATAATAAATAAAACCTGACACCATAAAACCTGACACCATGAAAATATCACCCTCACTGCTGGCGGCCGATTTCGCGGCGCTCCGGCCCGATCTGGAGATGATCAACCGCTCGGCCGCCCACTATCTCCATCTCGACGTGATGGACGGCGTCTTTGTGCCCAATATATCGTTCGGATTTCCCGTGATGAATTCAGTGGCCCGGATCTCGACAAAGCCTCTCGACGTGCATCTGATGATAGTGGATCCTGACAAGTGGATATCGCAGGTGCGCGACACCGGCGCCGAGATCATGAATTTCCACTGGGAGGCATGCCGCCATGTTCACAGCACCGTGCAGCGCATTCACCAGGCCGGCATGAAGGCCGGAGTCACTATATGTCCGGCCACTCCCGTGGCAATGCTCGCCGACATCGTCGCCGACCTCGACCTTGTGCTGATAATGTCGGTCAATCCTGGCTTCGGCGGCCAGCCCTTCATCAGGCATTCGCTCGACAAAGTGAGGGAGCTGCGCCGCCTTATCATCGAGACGGGCTCGAAAGCCGAGATTGAGGTAGACGGCGGCGTCAATCTCCAGACGGGAGCGGAACTGGCAGAGGCCGGCGCCGACATCCTCGTGGCCGGTAGCGCCGTCTTCAAGGCTCCCGATCCGGAAGCATACATCAGGCAGCTCGCGGAGCTCTGAGCCCGGCCTGCCTCACTGGTCGCCACCGCGGCCTATCATATCGAGAAACTCGTCTTCCCCTATCATCGGGATGCCGAGTTTCTCGCATTTTTCACGCTTGGCAGGCCCCATGTTTTCTCCGGCCAGCACGAAGCTCGTCTTCTTGGATATGCTACCCGAGTTCTTGCCACTCTCGCGCTCAATGAGGTCTTTGTATTCATCGCGTGAGTGATGGGAGAATGTGCCGGATATGACGATCGTCTTCCCCACGAGGGCGTTGCCCGACACAGTGAGCTGCTCCTCGCTGAGGGTGAGCCTCACGCCTGCTTCCTTTAGACGCTCGATGTTGCCGACGTTGACCGGCTCGCGGAGGAAGTCGTAGATGTTGCGTGCGATTACCGGCCCAATGTCCTGTATGGCGGAAATCTCCTCCACATCCATCTCCATGAGGCGCTCCATGCTTCCGACACCCTTGGCCAGTCGCTTGGCGGTGGTCTCGCCGACATTGGGAATCGACAGGGCATAGATCACCCTCTCGAACGGCACCTCCTTGGAGGCCTCTATTCCCTTGATGATGCGTGAAGCCGTCTTATCTCCTATCCTGTCGAGCTTCGACAGCTTCTCGGCAGTGAGGTCGTAGAGCTGCCCGATGTTCTCCACCAGTCCGCAGGAGAAGAGAAGCTCGGCGGTTTCCTCGCCGATGCCGTCGATATCCATCATGCGGCGGGCGCAGAAATGCTCTATGCGTCCGGTGATCTGCGGGCGGCAGCCGTATTTGTTGGGGCATACCCATGCCGCGTCGCCGTAGATGCGTTCGAGCGGAGTGCCGCATTCCGGGCAATGGGTCACGTATTCTATCTTCGGGGCGTCCTTCTGACGCTTCTCGAGATCGACACCCACAATCTGGGGTATGATCTCCCCGGCTTTCTCCACGTAGAGCCAGTCGCCTTGATGGATGTCGAGTTCGGCCACAATATCGGCGTTATGGAGCGACGCGCGCTTCACGATGGTGCCCGAAAGCAACACCGGCTTGAGGTTGGCCACCGGCGTCACGATGCCCATACGGCCGGTCTCGAAGGTTACCTCCTGAAGCGGAGTGCAGGCCCGCTCCGGATTGAACTTGAATGCCACGGCCCAGCGCGGCGACTTGGCGGTGTAGCCGAGGTTGAGCTGCTGTCGCAGAGAATTGACCTTGAATACGAGTCCATCGGTGGCTACAGGCAGCTCCTTGCGGTGCTCGTCCCAATAGGCCACGAAATCATCCACTTCTTTCAGGGAATGGAGCAGGGCCATAGATTTCGACATCTTGAATCCCCAGTGCTCGGCGGCGAGCATGTTCTCGTAATGGTTGTCGTAGGGTAGATGGTCGCTGAGCAGGTAATAGAAGCGGGCGTCGAGATGTCGGCGTGCCACTTCGCGGGGATCCTGCATCTTGAGGGTGCCTGAGGCGGCATTGCGCGGATTGGCGAAGAGAGGTTCCTCATTATATGCTCTCTCGGCGTTGAGACGCTCAAACACCTCCCATGGCATGAGGATCTCACCACGGATCTCGAACTCTTCGGGCCAGTCGCCGGGCATGAGCTGGAGAGGCACCGAACGGATGGTACGAACGTTTGCCGTGACGTCGTCGCCCTGCGTGCCGTCGCCGCGGGTCACGGCCCTGACCATGCGCCCTCCCTTGTAGGTGACGGATATCGAGGTGCCGTCGAATTTCATCTCGCCGACCACCTCGAAGTTTTCGCCTCCGAGGGCCTTGTCGACGCGCTCAAACCATTCGTCGACCTCCCCGATGGAATAAGTGTTGGAAAGCGACATCATGGGGCGGGCATGCACTACATGTGTGAACTCCTTCGTGAGGTCGCTTCCTACACGCATGGTGGGGGAGTCGTGGTCTTGAAATTCAGGAAATTCCTTCTCAAGGCCCTCGAGTTCCTTGAGCATCATGTCGAAGTCGCGGTCGGAAATCGTGGGACTGTTGAGCACGTAGTAGCTGTGGTTGTGGCGGTTTATTTCCCGGCGGAGTGTCTCTATGCGGGCTTTGGCTTGGTCGGATGTCATGCGTGATTGGTGTCGGTTAAAAATGATATTCCTTACTTAAAACAATTCATGCCGTCGTTTTATTATCATTAAAGTTAAAAAATGTTGCAAAGGCAAAAACTTTTTTAACCCGGGTGGCATTATATGATTAACAACCTAAATGGAATACTATGAAAGTAGGATTATTCATACCATGTTACGTCGATGCCGTGTTCCCGCAGGTGGGAGTGGCATGCTATAGACTTCTGCGTCATCTCGGCTATGATGTGGAATGCCCGAAGAAGCAGACATGCTGCGGGCAGCCGATGGCAAATGCAGGCTTCGAAAAAGACGGCGTGGGACTCGCCCGTCATTTCAGTGATTTGTTTTCAGGCTATGATTATGTCGTGGCGCCGTCGGTGTCGTGTACGGCATTCATCAAGCTCAACTATCCCCGTCTCCTCCATGAGCCGGAGGAATGCTGCGTGTCGCGCAATTGCATCGACATGGTGGAGTTTCTCCATGATGTGGCCAAGGTGAGGGGGCCTCTGGGACGTTTCCCGCATAAGGTGAGCCTCCACAATTCCTGTCACGGAGTGAGGGAGCTTCATCTCTCGTCGCCATCAGAGCTTAACGTCCCTCCGTTCAACAAGATCAAAGACCTGCTGGACCTCGTGGAGGGGATAGAGGTGGTGGAGCCCGACCGTCCCGATGAGTGCTGCGGCTTCGGAGGCATGTTCAGCATTGAGGAGAAGGGTGTCAGCCGCATGATGGGCCAGGAGAAGCTCAAGCGGCATATCGACACCGGCGCCGAATATATCACCGGCGCCGACTGCAGCTGCCTGATGCATCTGGCAGGAGTAGCCGGCAAGGACGGCAGGAACATACAATTCAAACACGTGGTGGAGATTCTCGCCTCCGGGCTCTGAACGGCCTCCGCAAAAAAAAAATCAGCTATGAGCACATCACATACAAAGGCCGCAGAGGCGTTTCTGAAAAAAGAGACATACGCCCACTGGCACGACAATACGTTCTGGGGCGTGAGGAGCAAACGCGACAAGATGGCCCACGAGCTACCCGAATGGGAGCAGCTCCGGGAGAAAGCGTCAGAGATCAAACGCCATACATTGACCCACCTCGACCATTATGCGGCGAAGTTTGCCGACAATGCAGAGAAAAACGGGGTAGTGGTCCACTGGGCGGAAGATGCCGCCGAGTTCAACAGCATAGTCTACGACATACTGAAAAGCCACGACGTGAAGAAGCTCGTGAAATCGAAGTCGATGCTCACCGAGGAGTGCGATATGAATCCATATCTGGAGGAGCGTGGCATTGATGTGGTGGAGACCGACCTCGGAGAGCGAATCATCCAGCTCAATCATCAGAAGCCGAGCCATATCGTGATGCCGGCAATCCATCTCGACCATCACGATGTGGGAGCGCTGTTTGAGAAGGTGCTCCAGACGGAGAAAGACAACCACGACCCGACATACCTCACATATATGGCGCGTCTCAGTCTCCGCAACGAGTTTCTGACGGCGCAGGCAGGCATGACGGGCGCGAATTTCGGCATAGCCGAGACAGGTGATATCGTGGTCTGCACCAACGAGGGCAACGCCGACATGTCGACCTCGTGTCCTTCACTCCATATCGCCGCCATAGGACTTGAGAAGATCATTCCCGACTATGACTCGCTTGCCGTGTTCCAGAGACTGCTGGCCCGCTCGGCCACCGGACAACCCACCACCGTCTTCACGAGCCATTTCCGCAAGTCACGACCCGGAGCCGACAGGATGCACATCATCATCGTTGACAACGGGCGCAGCAAATGGCTCGCCGACGAGCAGCACTGGGAGACCCTCAAATGCATGAGGTGCGGAGCGTGTATGAACACTTGTCCTGTCTACCGTCTCTCCGGAGGATACTCCTACTCTTATTTTATCCCCGGTCCTCTCGGCATCAATCTCGGCATGCTTCGCGATCCTAAGGAGTATTCAGGAAATGTGAGCGCATGCACCCTCTGCCTCAGCTGTCAGAACGTATGCCCGGCAAAGGTGAATCTCGGAGACCAGATCTACAAGTGGCGCCAGCAGCTCGATTCGTTCGGAACGGCTAACAAGGAGAAGAAAATGATTTGCAAGGCGATGAAGATGGTGCTCGACAGCCCCTTTGTATACAATGCCGCCACGTCTTCGCTCAGCATTGTCAACCATCTGCCCGAAGGGCTTGTGAACTGCGGTCTCAATCCCTGGGCCTATGGCCACAAGACGATGAAGTTTCCTAAGAAGCCGTTCCATAAGCTTATCGACGGGCTTGAGAAAGAGGATGGCACTATTGACTAAAGACCAACGATTAAAGACTATAAGACCATGAGCAGGGAATCAATACTTGAGAGATGCCGGCGCAATGTGAAGGAGCAATTTCCGATGCCGGTGCTCGACGATATAAAGGCTTTGGAATATGACGACCCGTGGGGCTCGTTTCTGGAAATTAGCCGCAGCATGGGCTGCAATGTGCTCGAATGTGAACCGGGGGAGAGCCTCGACGACGTTATCAGAAAGGCATATCCGGATGCTGTGGATATATGCTCGAATGTGGAGGGCGTGACAATCGCTAACATGAATCCCGACACATTGCTCAACCCCTCGGCGCTCAATGGCGTGGATGTAGGTGTTGTGCCGGGTGTATTCGGTGTTGCAGAGAATGGCTGCATCTGGGTGCCACAGACGATGAAAAACAAGGCTGTGTGCTTCATTTCGGAAAATCTCGTGATACTCGTGCCGAAAGGGCAGGCAGTGAGCAATATGCATCAGGCGTATAAGAAAATAGCTTTCAACGATTATGGCTACGGAGCCTTTATCTCGGGCCCGTCGAAGACGGCCGACATCGCGCAGGTGCTTGTCATGGGCGCCCAGGCGGCGCGGAGTGTCACCATTATAGTGACGGAATGAGAAGCCAAAACGAAGTGTCACAACTAAAACATTAGCAGTATGAATGTCGTCATTGCATTGATACCCATAATTTTGCTGTTCGTGCTGATGCTCGGCTTCAAGGTGTCGAGCCACAAGAGCGCACTCGCCACGCTTATCGTCACCGCATTTCTCGCCTTATGGGTCGCGCCGTCTATGGATATGCTTCCTGAGCGTTTTGTCGGGGTTTCGACATATTCTATGGTTGGATGGAGTGTGGTGGAAGGAGTGCTGAAGGCGGTCTTTCCGATTCTCATCATTATCCTGATGGCGATCTTCAGCTACAATATCCTTGTGGCGTCGAAAGCCATCGAGGTCATAAAGGCACAGTTCACGTCGTTTACCGACGACCGCGGCATCCTCGTGCTGATGATGGTATGGGGCTTCGGCGGCCTGCTTGAAGGCATGGCTGGATTCGGAACTGCGGTGGCGATTCCTGCCGCCATCCTCATCGGCCTTGGCTTCAAGCCCATGTTCTCGGCGCTCGTGGCTCTGCTCGGCAATACTGTGGCCACCGGTTTTGGCGCCGTGGGTGTGCCGGTTACCACCCTTTGCAATGAGGTATCACCCGGTGGCGTTGCAAGCGCTGCGACAGTAAGCCAGATCTCGGCTTTCACAATCCTTCAGCTGGCACCGCTTTTCATCCTTATCCCATTCATAATCCTTACGATCACCGACCGTAGGGCATGGCTTAAGAATCTGGCATTGTCCTTTTGGACCGGTGGCGTCTCTCTGGCGGTGCAGTTTGTGTGTGCCCATTACCTCGGAGCGGAGACTCCGGCCATCATCGGCTCGATAGCCGCCATCGGTGCGATTCTGCTTTATGCGGCGGTATTCTCTCCGAAAAAGAAGAAGAGACATGACGAGGCTCCTGCCACGCACTATGGATTCGGAGAGACCTTCAAGGCATGGAGCGTGTATATCTTCATCCTTGTATTCATTCTGGTGAGCGGTGCCCTCTGTCCGCCGGTCAATGGTTTCCTGAAGTCGCACCTCGTAACCCAGGTGCCGCTTCCGGTGATCGGCTCCACATTCAAGTTCGGATGGCTCAGTAACGCCGGATTGATGCTCTTCCTCGGCAGCATGGTTGGTGGCTTGATACAGGGACTCGGTTTCATGGCCCTGATGAGGATCCTCGCGAAAACTCTATACAACATGCGCTACACGATAGTGACGATCACCTGCCTTATAGCGCTGGCTTCGGTGATGAACTACAGCGGCATGATTCAGACCATCGCCATCGGCATGGTGGCCATCTCCGGCAGCTTCTATCCTTTCTTCGCTCCGCTTATCGGCGCGATCGGAACTTTCGTCACCGGCAGCGACACTTCGAGCAATATCCTCTTCGGCAAGCTTCAGGCCAGCGTTGCCCATCAGCTTGGTCTCACCGGACAGACTACCTATCTCGGAGTGCCCGGCTCGGAGACCAACTGGCTGGTGGCCGGCAATACCACCGGCGCAACAGGCGGCAAGATGATATCTCCGCAGAGCGTGGCCATCGCCACCGCCGCCTGCGACATGGAGGGGAAGGACGACGCTATCCTACGCAAGGCAGTGCCTTACGCACTCTTCTATATATTCGTGGGAGGTCTTATGGTGTTCCTTGGCTGGTGACTTTCCCGATAATGAAAATTCAGGGGCGCATCCTCCGCAAGGGATGCGCCCCCGATTTTTTAAGTTCAGCAGTCTGAAATCTCGAATGACGATCTGCCTTTACAAGAGTCCGATATGCTTGAACATCCCGGCATAATATTCAGCTTTCTTCTCGAGCTTTAGCGGATAAGCCCGGCTTGTGGAGGGCATGCGCCATATTTCGAGGCCTGTGTGGTCGGTGACGAAAGTTCCCATGCGGGGCACCTCGGTGTCGGTTAGCGAGGCTATCACACCGGCGGCTTTCTCGCCGGGGGGGGGCACAGGGCGGGCTGGCCAACCGCAC
>USHH01000026.1 GCA_900554345.1 uncultured Bacteroidales bacterium
GGCCACAAGCGTCAATGCTAATATATTTTTCATGATGTATTTGGGTTAGTCTGATGATTTACAGTGGGACGGGAGGCGCCGGAAGCGGCGTCCGGGTCAGTAGACCACGTTTGGCTCGTTGCCGAAGCGGTTGGCGCCGTTTTCCGACGGACGGCAGCAGAGCACGATGTAGATGATCGTTCCGACGAGCGGCACGAGGTTGATGAAGATCCATCCTCCCCCTTTGCCTATGTCATGCATTCGCCGCCACGACACACCGAGGCCCGGAAGCAGCAGGGCCAGCGACACAAGCGACGACAGCGTCTCGCCGAAGATGTCGGAGATGAACATCGAGCTGGAAATCACGGCGCTCACTATACAGGTGAAAAGCACATACCACCAGTATTCCGACCTGGCGGCGCGTCCGTTGAAGTTGCAGTAATTCTCTACGAGGGCCTTTCTGACGGCCTCGCCAAACGACAATTCTCTCTGAACCATAACTCTCGATAATTAATTGTGTGCTACTTAGGGCAGGCCATGAGATGCCAGAAGCGCTCCGGATCAGCCCCGTTATCTCGTCAAAATTATAAAAAAACATCGAGACATGCAAAAAATCGGGCGATAAAAGCGCGATTGTCGCCGAAATATTTGGCGGTTAGAAAAAGTTGTTGTAACTTTGCGCCTGCAAAATGCGACCTTATAGGGATTTGCAGTTGCGCCGTGGCCCATTCGTCTATCGGTTAGGACGAGAGATTTTCATTCTCTAAAGAGCAGTTCGACTCTGCTATGGACTACATCCAAAGTCCGGTTGCCTTCCACAAGGCAACCGGATTATTTGTATATCCACCTTTCCTTACCCCCGATCGGAACGCCGCAAAGATAAAAAACCCCGGGGCGTCCGGCGCCCCGGGGCCGCAATTACAAAATCGCTCCTATATATAATCCTTTAATCAGTTCTGGTCAGAACCTCACGAACTTGAAGCTCTCGCGGTGGCCGTCGGCAAACGTTACCACTGCCACGTAGACGCCCTTGCTTACGCCCGAGAGGTCGAGGCTGTGGCGGCATCCTGCCTTCGGAGAGGAGGCTACCGTGCGGCCGTCGATGGCGGCTACACCTACAGTGAGGATATTGTCGGCCGACTCAACCACCAGACAGTCGCCTTCCATTCTCGCGCGGGCTGCGTCGAGTCCTACGGGGCTGATGCCGGTGCCCATGCCGTTGGTCATGTAGACAGGCACTTTCACCACGGGCTGCAGCGGGTCGTTGGAGGCTATCTCGATGCTGGCCTCGTATACGCCCTGCATCAGGCCGCTGCCGTCGAGCGTCACGCCTACCGACTCACGGCCGCCGGCCGCGATAGAGAGGGCGTCCTTGTCGAGTGTCAGCCACGAGATGGCCGGAGTGGCCTCGCCGTAGACGTTGGCGCGGACGCAGAAGTTGTGGGGGATTCCGAGGTCGGCCATGCTCCACCATGTGTCGCCGCCGATGTTGCAGAGGTCGCCGCGTCCCGGGATGGCCGCCGTGGCGTCGATACCTATATAATAGTGGTTCTCTTCCATACCCTCGATGTAGACGCCGTAGGTCACGGCGCGTCCGTCGATCACGTAGGGAGAGTCGAACTCAACGCGGTTCCATGAACTGGGCTGCGGAGTGAATTCCTGCTCGGCCACGAGCTCCGTGCCGTTGTCGCCATGCACATACACCTGCATGCTGGCCCTGACGGGAATCTCCTCTATATATACGTCCATGCTGCCGATGGTCATTCCCTTGATGGCCGCCATCATCTGCTCGGTGTAATACTGGCCGAAGATGGCCCAGGGAGAATTGCCTACACCCACAGCCTCATTATGGCCGCCGTCGTATCCGAGCACCACCGCGATTCCGTCGGTAGAGGGATCGGATACCTTGCTTGCAACCTTCTTCGAGATTGCCTTCACATTCCTGGGAGCAGCGGAGATCGTGCGCCCCTCATATATGTTGGGAAGGTTATATTTCACTTTCACCGTGCCGTCGAGCTGCGAGTCGCCGACATTGGCCACCGTAAGACCGAGTTCGGTTGTGTTGAATGTCGTGGTGCCTGCAATCTCGGCAAGGTCAACATCCATACCGGGAGCACCGTCAGGACGAACCACATTAATGGTATAGTCCTCGGTCTCGCCGACATAATACTCGCCACAGGCCACCGGAGCATCCCATGTGTCCATCACGACGCGGAGCCGGTGTGCGCCTGCCTTGACGCTGACGCCCTCGGGTATGGAGATTTCCAGGGGATCGCCCTGTGTGTAGCCCACGAGCTCACCGGTGCCGTCGAAGTTTCCGTCATCGTTCCAGTCGATCCATACGCCTACAATGCCTTCCTCTGCAGGAGTCTCGTATGTGAAAGTAAGGGTCTCGCCCGGCTGGATATCTGTCGACATAGAGGTAAAGTCGGAATATTTGTCGTTGGCCGACTCGTTGTCGATGCTGCCGAAGGCGATCCGGCTCAGATAAGCCTCCTCATCGAAGTCATAGATACGTTCGGAGGCACAGGCCTCGCCGGCGGGGTATGTCTCGGTGACAGCCTGCACGGCGTCGATGCTGATATGCTCGTCGCCGGGGGTAGTGTTGGTCACCGTCAGCACGTGCTCACCCTCGGCCGAGCGGTCCACGCGGTTGGCAAAGGTATATGTGTGCTGCTCCATAGGTGCGAGCGTGATGCCGGGACATTCGGTGTATTCCTGGCCATCGGCGCTGAGTGTCAGCGCGATGTCGCTGATGGGCCTCGAGCCTACATTCTGGATCGCCACCACCACGCTCTCATGGGAGCCGTTGGCGGCATCCGACGGAGCGAGAAGACGCTCTACCTTCAGGGCTTTCTCGGCTGCGATATCGCCGGGGCCGAGAAGGCTGAAGATACATGGCGCGGTAGCGGCCAGCCATCCGTAGTTAGCGTTGTCGATGAGGCCGAAGCCTGTGGAGCTGTCGGCCGTGAAAAGGCTGAACCAGCAGGAGGGGGAGTCGCCCATGTCGGCGGCGCTGAACGACATGAAGCCCGTCTCGAGCTTCACTTCCTCGTCGAGATCCGCAATGAACTCATAGAGGGGCGACCTGTTGCCCTCCATTCCGTATTCGATGCCGACATAGCGGCCTATGAGGTCGAAATTCTTCTTATATACACACTCGCCGGGCATCCCGTCGAGGCCGACCCTATAGAACGACACCTCGAAGGTGATGGGATTGGTCATCTCGTTGTTCTCTCCGATACCCGGACGGTCCTCGCAGTGATACCAGTCATAGTCTTCGGGATCCCAGTAGTTGAAGAGGCCGACCACGCGGACGCCGGTGATTGTCTTCTCACAGCCTGAATAGTACTGATAGTACTTCGCGCTGCCGTCGGGACGTCCCTGGTCGGAATTCTGAAAACCCTGATGCGTGATCTGGTCCGTGATATACTGTCCGCTGAAGACGGTTCCCTCCGGGTCGGCGAGGAGCTCATCGGCCGTGACGCGTGCCGGGGCATGCATCATGCCGTCGGTGCCGGCCTGCAGTTGAGTGACGTTTCCCATCTTCGTGGGGCCGGTCTTCACCGGAGTCGATGCCCAACCCGTTGCGGCCACCAACATCGACAGTAGTGTTGAGTAGACGATTCTCATATTGTTAGATTTAATGGTTGAAATGAGATTATGTATTTGTCTTTAATGTCGCAAATTTAGCATATATGCCAAATCCTTTCCAAATTTTCCTTGTAGACAAATGGTATACAGCCATTATTCTTTGCAATTCAGAAGATTTGAATTATCTTTGCACATGCGAATCGCCATATTGTCTATATTGCTCTGTCTATTGGCCGTGGCCTGCCGCGGCCCCGAGAGGCGCGATCCCTTCTTCGTCTGGGCTCCCGTGGAAGCCCGGTTCGACTCCGCCACCGTCGACCTGGAGCGTGCATACTGCTTCTCCTATTCACCCGACACGCTGCTGATGCTGAGCCGGCGCCTCGACAGCATGGCCTCGGCCGACCCCGCCTCGATGGTGAAGAGGGGCCGCGCATGCTATTTCATGGCCCGCTATTACGACGCCATGAGCCCGTATTCCGAAGGGTGGAAAGAGAAGGCCGCGCAGAAGATACGCCAGGCCCTGGAATGCTATGCCGACACGGCGCTCTGGCCCTACGACATGTTTCGCATCAGATACATAAGGGAGAAAAACGCCCCCCGCACCATCGAGCGAACCTATTTCTACAATATCCGGGCCCTCGCCGACGCACGCCGCTTCGGCGACTCCCTTATGGTGGCCGGGGTGCTCAACAACATCGGCAATGTGCTCGCGGAGCTTGGCGACAGCGCCGGGTCGTTGCGCTATTTCCAGCAGTCGAAGACCATCTTCCACTCCCTCGGCGTCACGAAATGGGAGCAGCGCGTCTCGCTCTCCGAGGCCCAGAGCCTGACCTCCTCCTCCCTCCGGCAGAGCGACAGCATCATGCTCTCGCTGCTGTCTTACTCCGAGGCCACCGGCGACACCCTCTTCTCCACCATGCTGCTACATAACCTTTATTCGCAGCATGGAGAGAAAGAATACATAGAGCGTGCCCGGCAGCTGGTGACAGGCAATCCCGGATATGCCAATATGCAGGCATATTACGACGCGCTCCTCGCCCGCGAACTCACCGCCGCCGGCGGCGACCCCGACTCGGCTTCCGCCATGGCGCTCGGCGCCCTCTCCAAAATCTCTGCCACCATGCTTCCGGAATACGCCATGACCGTCTATCTCGCCGGCTCGGAGGCGATGAGGCATCTCGGCCACACCGACTCGGCCCTCTCCCTTATGGAACGTTACCGTTTGCTCGCCGACTCCGTGTATCTCGAGAATTCCGGGCTCGAAGTGATGCGCAACATCGCGCTGCGCAAGATCGCGGAGGCCGAGGCCACCGCCATCCGCGAGAAGGGGAAGGAGCGCGCCCTCTACCTTTACCTGATATTCGCAGTGGTGATGACGGCCATGGGAATCCTCATATGGCTCTACCGCCGCCAGAACGCGCTCCAGATGTCGAAGATGAAGGCGGAGCTCGACCTCGCCCAAAGCCAGCTCCAGCTCGCCTCCTCCCGCCTCGTGGTGACGGAGAACGAGAACGCCATAGGCAAGGCCATGGACAGCATCAGCGCCATGCGCGACGAGGGCAAGATCTCCGACAACGACGCCGCAAGCGTGCTCAGCGAGCTGAAGGCCCACATCACCAACCGCGAGGAGCTCCAGACGTTTGAGAAGATCTACGAGAACCTCAACCCCAATTTCACCAAGCTGCTCAAGGAGCGCTGGCCGTCGCTCACGGAGGGCCACCTGAGGATGGCCACCTACGTGGCGATGGGCATGAGCAACAAGCAGATAGCCCGCGTGATGATGGTGGAATACCGCTCGGTGATCACCTCACGCTACCGACTGCGCACGAAGATGGGGCTCGCCAAGGACGAGAGTCTCGAGGACGCCCTCCGCGAGTTCTCCCGCTTCTGACCCCCCACTTAAAATTCCGTTTTAAGGAATTCCCGGAGGTTGACGTGCTCGATGCCGGGATATTCGCTGAATCCCCCGGTCACCGGATCCATCGACACCACATATTTGGGATAATTGTCTTTTATCGCGGCAAGGTTCCCGAACTCGCGCTTCACGGTCTCATCTGAAGCGAGGAGATACGTCACCTGGACGTATAGCCGCATATCAGCTTTCGATGCCACAAAGTCTATCTCGCCGGCCCGGAGTATGCCGACCGTGACATCGAAACCCTGGCGCCGGAGATGATTCCACACCACATTCTCCATTATCTTCTCTATGCTTCCGCGTATGTTGAGGCTGCAAAGGTAATTGCGGATGCCGTGGTCGGAGAAGTAATGCTTATTGTTGGTTTCGAGAAGCATCTTGCCGTGGATGTCAAACCTCTTCACAGGTATCGCAAGGAAAGCGTCGCGAAGATATTTGAGATAGTTTGCCACCGTCTCGTCGCTGATTTTCTCACCCTTGGAGGTCATGTATCTCGCCATGTTGGCGACAGATAGCGGCTTACCGATGTTGTCGGCGACAAAACGTGTGACATTCTCAAGCTGCGTCACGTTGCGGACCTTCTCCCGGCTCACTATGTCTTTGACGAGAATGGTGTTGTAGACCCCCTCGAGATAGTCGCTGATCTGAGACTGTTCTTCCGGCCGGAATGCGGCCAGACCAGGCAGGCCGCCGATCCTGAGATAATGCATGAGGGCCTCGTCGCTATCGGTCATATTGTGGAATCGCAGGAATTCCGTATATGAGAGATTGTAGATCTTTATCTCTATATAGCGCCCGGCAAGATGTGTGCCGAGCTCACTCGAGAATATATAGGCGTTGCTTCCTGTGGCTATCACCTGGCAACGGTCTTCCGCATGAAAGCTACGCAACGCGTCCTCATAGCGCTCGATATCCTGCACCTCGTCGATGAGAAGATAGTTCTCGGCGCCGGAAGGCATCCGGGAGGCAGCATAGTCATAGAGCTGTTCGGCCGTCACGATGTCACGGAATTCCTGATATTCCTTATTGATGTACACCACATTGGCTCCGGGCCGAGTATGGCCGAGCCAGTCGCGAAACAGCTCAAGCACCTTGCTCTTCCCGACCCGGCGCTGGCCGACAAGAATCAGCATCATGCCGCGGTTGATCAGACCTGCTATCTTCTCTACATATTGAGGGCGTGGGATAAGTTTCATAGCAATTAATTTCTGCAAATATAGCAAACTATAACCGGATAGACAAGCGAATTTTGCAGAAATATCCGATTATAATCGGAAAAACAGACATATTCTGCACAAATCTCCGGTTATAACCGGAGATTCACATTATCACATATCCCCTCATGATCCACAACTTTTGACCTCTCAGCTGACGAAGTCAGGGAAGGGGAAATTTCGGTCTGATGGAATTTTTTAGGTCGTTTCAGGTGCTGAAACGGGTCCAAAATGGCCGTTTTAACACTTGAAACGGAATTTTTTGGGAATTTCAGCGCTTTTCCACATTTCCATCGTGGCGTTGGAAATCATAGTAAGGCTCCCCGCCACGAGAGGCAGGGAGCCGGTCATTATGTATGTCTGATGTATGAGTGATGTTTTTATCTCCTGACGGTCTTGAAGACGCGTGTCGTGCCGTCGGCATAGCTGACCTTGCGGAGCAGGATGCCACGGGCGTCAGCGCTCACCTCCATGCCGGAGAGGTCGTAATACCTCTCGTCTACAGTCTGGCGGTCGATCCCGGTCTCATCAATGCCGCTTATGTCGACGTTCATGATGTCAGACTCGTTGCGCACCCCGTCCACGATGTAGACGCTGCGCACTCCGATGCTCTCGACGGGGAAATTGAATAGAATCTCGTGGATGCCTGTTCTTTCCTGCCAGGCGCTGAGAAGCTCTCCGCCGGGAAGAGTGTAACGGTAAGGCACGAGCGAGAGGCCATCCTCGGGGACA
This sequence comes from uncultured Bacteroidales bacterium, assembly GCA_900554345.1. GTDB lineage: Bacteria > Bacteroidota > Bacteroidia > Bacteroidales > Muribaculaceae > Lepagella. Next base: position 7,435 of record USHH01000026.1, read on the forward strand.
CCCGGGAATTGGTCGGGCATGAAGGTATAGGGCTCGCCATCGACAAACACCTCATAGAAGAGGCAGTCGGGATCCATCAGCATTCCTTCGACGTCGTTCTGTGGAATGTTGTAGCGCAGATATGTCAGATCGGGGAAGCCTCCGCCCATCTCGAAAATCTTATATTCCCCAGATTCCGGCGCGCATGGCACAGCGGGTTTGCCAAGCTTGTCGCTGAAAACCAGACTTGCCGGATAGTTTGTGAATGAGAAAACAAATGATATGAACCTGGAACCCACCTCCTGCCAGATACCATCCTTGATGTTTGAAGTAGCTGCATAATGGTTGTCACCTCTGTTTGCCAGTTCAAACTCCTGAAGCACGTCGACATACACAAGATCCGGATTCTCAGGGTCGGCATCAGGCGATACATTAGCACCGTAGGCATAGTACCACATCGGCTCGATGGAGCCGTTATCGAAGATTCCCAGGAGCTGCATGGAGTCAAACCGGAAACCCTCAGGTGTGACCCTCCCCTTAATCCAGGATTCCGGGAGTGTGTTAAAGATACCCTGAATCCACACATCGTCACCGTCGCCGTAGCCAACCTTGACGTAGTTGCCGTTGTCGCCGACCTGCCATGCTGCTGTGACAGTTTCGAGTCCAGCCGGAGGAGTCACGATTTCTTCTGTCTGAGGCTTGTAGACGTATCTGGAGTCGCCATAGCCCCCGAACTGACCGTCAACGGCCCATCCTATCACCAGATTCTCATCTTCCTCGATAGTCTGTAGAGTCCCGTCTTTGGAGAGCGACATGTGATAGGTCTGACTCTCGTTGAGTGTGCAGCCGGTCACCCACCCATCTTCATAGCCGTCTACCGTGAAGAGGTAGAAATCAAGGGGTAAGCCGTTGCCGACAGTACCCATGTGCTGGGGAAACTCGAAGGTGACGATGCCGTCCTCGCCGAGTGTGCCCTTGATATAGTATTCGCCGAGGATATTGTTGATTGCTCTCGAGAGATATACCGAGCCGTCTTCGGCGAAATATCCGTCAGCCCATCCGCTGGTAGCCTCCGCTTCAATCAGGTAGGTGAAGACAGGGGCGATGTTACGGGACGAGCGGATATATTCCACACGCTCGCCTTCCGGCTCCCAGGGGCCGGGAATGTCGTCGGCGCGGGTAGCCGTTGTCTCGATGCTCTCGTCGAGCCGCAGATAGCTCATGTCGGAGGGCTTCACGTTGCGCGGATTCACATCCACCGCTGGGGCGGCAGTCGCCGCGAAAGCCATGGCCGTAGCCAAGATGCTTGTGTAGATTTTTTTCATCAATCGTTTGAATTTTGATGTTCCGGAAATATTTCCGTGTGGCAAAATTATACATCCAAGCCACCTACCAACAAATTTTTAGCGTCTACATCCCGTCTACAACCATCATTTTTACCGCTACAACCATTATTTTTTGCTATTTTTGCGCCATGAGAACCACAATCGCGATAATTCTATTATTATTCATATCGTCGGCATGCCGGCGTCAGGCAAGCATCGACGGCCTATGGAAATGGGAACCCCTCACCCCTGAAGCCGACTCCCTGACCCTCGTGATAGAGGGGAAACTCACCGACGAGTTTGCCGACCACGATATCTCCCGGGAGGTGGAGGAATTCGGACGACTCGCCGCCGAGGCCGGGCCATCTACCCGCAACGCACTCCTCACATGCTGGCACTTCTGGAGAGGTGTCAGCTTTCACCACAACTTCATGCGCGACTCCTTCGTCAATGAGATGAAACTGGCTCTCGAGACCGCAGACTCCATAAGGCGCCCATACGAGTTCCACCGGATCCACACCCGTCTCCTGTGGGAAAACGAGGAGCAGGGCATTGACATGCTCAAGCCGCTCCTCACCGACCTCGACTTCTATATGCAGCGCGGCGACAGCTGCATGTCGGCTCAATGCGCCATGATGGGCGCCAGCTCGCTGGCAGCCGCCGGACAAGACTCCCTCGCCGTAAGCTATTACACCCTGGGCGACTCCCTGCTCGCCCGCTGCGGTCTTGAATCCACAAGGAAAATATATAAAATCAATCTCGTCTCTATCCTCTTCAATACAGGAGACTCCGTGAAAGCCGACAGCCTGATGACGGCGCTGCTCGGCGAGCCCGAGGTGATGGCCCATCTCAGCTACAGCAACGTTCTGCTGAGAAACACCTTCCTGCGAACGGGCGATGTGGCGTATCTGCGCCGTGCCTACATGCAGCTCGACGGCATGAGGGGTGCAAAAGGGCTGCGAGCATTCTACGAATCTCTTCTCGCCGGATACTACACGGATAAAAGCGATGGGGAAGACAGCGCCGCCCACTACACCGAGCTGACGCTGACACATCTCTCCGATATCACCAATCTCTATCATAAAGCTGCCGCATATCAGGTTCTGGCCAGAAGATTTCACTCTACCGGCGACTATCGGAAATCCCATAATTATCTGCAACGCTACATCGCCACCTACGACTCGGCAGAGATGCGGCGCAATCCGGCGCGGGTGCTCCGTGTGCAGACGGAGCGCGAATTAGAAATCATGCGGCTCGAGAAAGACGCCGCCAGGCGCGACTCGCAGCTCATATGGCTCGCCGCGCTGCTGCTGCTGGCCATTGCGGGCGGATTCGGATGCTTCTTCTACATGCACCGCCGCCAGCGCCTGATCATGGAGAAGGACGCCGCCCTCCTCGAGGTGGAGAAGATGCGTCGCCGCGTCTCGGCCGCCGCGCTCGCCGTGGAGGAAAACACCGCCATGTCGGAGGCGATAGAATCGGCCGTGGCCACCCTGCGCGACGACGGCAAGCTCGGCGACGAGGCCATGCGCGCCGTCAGCGGCGTGATGTCGCAGCACCGCCGCAAGAACCAGGAGCTCGGGAATATAACCGAGATGTTTGAATCGACCCATCCGCATTTCGTGGCCAACCTGAAAAGAGCGTGTCCCGGCATCGGCGACACCCAGATAAAGCTGGCCTCGTTCATCATCATGGAGATGAGCAACCGTCAGATCGCGCTCTTCCTCAACATCCGGCAGGAGTCGGTGAGGCAGGCCAAATGGCGCCTCCGCGCCAGGCTGGGCATAGCGGAAGGGGAGAGCCTCGAGGAGGCTCTCCAGGCGCTTAACCATGCATAGGTGTCATTCCTTGCCGGTGAGGAGGCTCTGGAGCTCGTGGAGCTTCGTGAGGGCCTGCAGTGGCGTCAGGTTGTCGATGTCGATATGGAGCAGGGCGTCGCGTATCTGCGAGAGCAGGGGGTCGTCGAGCTGGAAGAGAGTCATCTGGTAGCCGTCGCGCGAGGCGCCGAGTCCCTTCACATTGGCCTTGCCCACACTCGGCGTGGCTCCGTCTTCACTGTCGCCGCCCTCCACCGTCTTGGCCGCCGACTCCAGCTGGCGCAGCACCTGCCCCGCCCGCTTCACGATCGACGGGGGCATCCCGGCGATCTTCGCCACGTGGATGCCGAAGCTGTGGGCGCTTCCGCCGCGCTCCAGCTTGCGCAGAAACACGACCTTGCCCCCTATCTCCTTCACGCTCACATTGTAGTTGACGATGCGGCCGAAGGTGCTTTCCATCTCGTTGAGCTCGTGGTAATGGGTGGCGAAGAGGGTCTTCGGGCGGCAGCGTCCGTTCTCGTGGATATGCTCCACGATGGCCCAGGCTATGGAGATGCCGTCGTAGGTCGACGTGCCACGCCCCAGCTCGTCGAAGAGTATCAGCGAGCGCGGGCTCATGTTGTTGAGGATGGCCGCCGCCTCGTTCATCTCCACCATGAACGTCGACTCGCCCGACGAGATGTTGTCGCTGGCCCCCACGCGGGTGAAGATCTTGTCGACAAGCCCGATATGCGCCGCCTCCGCCGGCACGAACATTCCGGTCTGGGCCATAAGCGTGATGAGGGCCGTCTGGCGCAGCAGCGCCGACTTACCGCTCATGTTGGGGCCCGTGAGCATCATGATCTGGCGGCTTTCGCAGTCGAGGCTGACGGAATTGGCCACATACGACTCGCCGGGAGGCATGTTGCGCTCTATCACCGGGTGGCGCCCGTTGGTGATAGAGAGCCCGAGGCTGTCGTCGACCACCGGCCTGACATATCCGTAGGCCTCCGCCACATCGGCGTTGGAGCGCAGGCAGTCGACATAAGAGAGCGACGAGACGTTGGCGTGCAGGTCGGCGAGGCGGGAGCAGAGCGAGGCCACGAGCTCCTTATAGATGCGGTCTTCGATGGCCGCCATGCTGTCGCGCGCCCCGAGTATCCTGGCCTCGTAGTCCTTGAGCTCCTCCGTGATATAGCGCTCGGCGCCCGTGAGGGTCTGCTTGCGCGTCCATCCCTCCGGCACCTTGTCGCGGTGGGTGTTGCGCACCTCGAGATAATAGCCGAACACATTGTTGTAGCCGATCTTGAGCGAGGAGATGCCGGTGGCCTCGGCCTCGCGCCGGCGGATATCCTCGAGAGCCTGCGAGCTGTGGTCGCTGAGCTCGCGGAGGGCGTCGAGCTCGGGGTCGACGCCGTAGGCTATCACCCTGTCGGAGCGCAACGCGCCCGGCTGGGGAGGGAGGATGGTGGCCTCTATCTTCGCGGCCACATCGTCGACCGGGGGCATGGTGGCGGCTATGGCCTTCATCACGTCGCTGTCGCTCTCGGCGAAAGCGCGGCGCAGCGCCGTGGCGCGTGCCGCTCCCTCGCGGAGCTGCCACATCTCGCGCGGCGTGATGCGGCCGTTGCCGAGACGCCCGGCGAGGCGCTCCATATCGCCTACGGGACGCAGCAGCTCGTAGACACGGCTGCGGAAGCCGGGGTCGCGGAAGAAGTACTCCGTGCCGTCGAGCCGACGTGTGATCTCATTGAGGTCGAGCTCCGGGAAGGTGAGCCACCAGGAGAGGCGGCGGGCACCCATCGGGGTCACCGTGCGGTCGACCACCGACAGGAGCGACTTGCCGTCGGGAGCCAGCGGCGCCAGCACCTCCAGATTGCGGAGCGTGAAGCGGTCGAGCCTCACGAAAGCGTCGCCGTCGATGCGTCGCAGCGACGTGATGTGGCTGAGCGAGGTGTGGCCCGTCATCTCCAGATAGCATAGAATGCTGCCGGCGGCTATCACGGCCTCCGGCAGGTCGTCGACGCCGAAGCCCTTGAGGGTGGCGGTGGCAAACTGGCTCTGGAGCTTGCCGCGTGCCGTGTCGGCGGTGTAGACCCAGTCGTCGAGCTCATACACGGCGCATTTATGCGTTATGCGTGCGTCGCAGAAGGGCTTTGTGCCGCGCATGCGCAGCAGCTCGCGGGGCGCCATGGAGCAGAGCATCTTGTCGGCCTCCTCCGGAGTGGTGCGTGTGCAGAGAAACTCTCCCGTGGTGATGTCGAGGAAGGCCATGCCCACCCAGGGCTTTCCCACATGGATGGCGGCGAGGAAGACGCGCTCGCGCTCCTCGAGCGGCATCGTGGAGGTGTTGACGCCGGGAGTGACGAGCTCCGTGATGCCGCGCTTCACGAGCTTCCTGGTGAGCTTGGGATCTTCGAGCTGCTCGCAGATGGCCACACGGCGGCCGGCCCTCACCAGCTTCGGCAGATATGTGTCGAGGGCGTGGTGGGGAAAGCCGGCCAGCTCTATCGAGGCCGCCTTGCCGTTGGCGCGCCGCGTGAGCGTGATGCCGAGGATCTCGCTGGCGGTGACGGCGTCTTCGCAGAAGGTCTCGTAGAAGTCGCCCACACGGAAGAGGAGGACAGCGTCGGGATGCTTCTTCTTCATCTCGCTGTATTGTTTCATCAGAGGGGTTTCTGCGACATTGGCCATCTTTCTTACTGTGTATGCTGGTGTTGGGTTACTGTATCTTTGTGTTGGCTGAGGAGAGGGATCACCTGATGCCGAAGGCATGCATCATCCACGTGGACATTCCCACATAGATGAGGAGGCCCACCACATCGTTGGTGATCTGGATGAAGGGGCCAGTGGCGAGCGCCGGGTTGACCTTGAAGCGCTCGAGGGTGAGGGGCACGAGGGTGCCGAAGACGGTGGCGAAGATCACCACCGCGAAGAGACTGGCGGCCACCGCCACGGCCACCGCGTAATGTATGTCGCCGGGCTGGGTGAGCGCCACATAGACGAACACCACGCTCGAGATCACCACGGCGTTGAGCATAGCCACGAGAAACTCGCGGCCGATCTGGCTGCCGGCGTTCCTGATGTCGAGGCGTCCGTTGGCGAGGCCCTGCACCACGATGGCTGAGGCCTGGACGCCCACGTTGCCGCCGGTGCCCCCGATGAGGGGGATGAAGATGGCGAGGGCGGTGACGGCCGCTATCTGCGCCTCGAAGCCACCCAGGATGAGGGAGTTGACGATTCCTCCCACCACGCCGATGAGCAGCCAGGGGATGCGGGCCCGCGTCTGCGCTATCACGGAGTCGGAGGCGTCGACATCGCTCGAGATACCGGAAGCCAGCTGATAGTCGCGCTCGCTCTGCTCGCGCACCTCGTCCATGACGTCGTCGACGGTGATCTGCCCCACCAGGCGCCCGATGCTGTCGACAACAGGCACCGCCACGAGGTCGTATTTCTCGAAATCGATGGCCACCTCGTCGATCGGCGTGTCGGTGCGCACCGACACCGGATCGGTCTCCATCACGTGCTTGATCTTCGACACCGAGGGGTGGGTGATCATCTTCTGCAGCGGCAGCACGCCGCGCAGGCGCGTGTCGTTGTCGACCACGTAGACGTTGTAGATGTCGTCGAGGTCCTCGGCCTGGCGCCGCATCTCGCTGATACACTCCGGCATGGAGAGGTTTTCGTTGACCATGATCATCTCCGTGCCCATGAGGCCGCCGGCGGTGTCCTCGTCATACTGCAGCAGGTCGACGATATCGCCGGCCTGCTCCACGTCGTCGATGTGCTGTATCACCTCGTCGCGGTCTTCCTCGTCGAGCTCCTGGATGAGGTCGACGGCGTCGTCGGTGTCGAGCAGGTCGATGAAGTGGCCGATCTGCTCGGGGTCCATCCCTTCGAGGAGCCTCTTGCGGTCTTCCTCGTCGAGCTCCATCAGCACGTCGGCCTTCTTCTCCTTGTCGTCGATGAGGTTGAAGAGCCATTCGGCCTGCTTCAGGTTGAGCTCCTGGAAGAGCTCCGCGATGTCGGCCGGGTGGAGCTCCGCCACCTCGCGGCGTGCGGCCTCGCTCTGCTGGTTGTCGATGATTTCCTCTATACGCTCTATATCCGCTTCCGTAAATTCCTTCATAAGCGCAGATCCGTAAATTCTATTTCACTATACCTTTCTCGAGATACTCCTCGAGATTGAGGCGCACGTGCTCGCCGGCCCTCTCGGCGGCCACCTTGCTCATGTCGGAGTCTACCATGCGCTCCACGAGCTGGCGGAAGGTGGTGGTGCGGGGATTCCAGCCGAGCTCGCGGCGGGCCTTCGACGGGTCGCCGAGAAGGTTCACCACGTCGGTGGGGCGGTAGAAGTCGGGCGACACCTCCACGAGCACGCGGCCCGTGGCGCGGTCGATGCCCTTCTCGTCGGCGCCCTCTCCCTCCCAGCGCAGCTCTATGCCCACGCGGCTGAAGGCCAGCTCGCAGAATTCCCTGACGGTGTGCTGCTCGCCGGTGGCGATCACGAAGTCGGAGGGAGCCTGCTGCTGGAGCATGAGCCACATACACTCCACGTAGTCGGGGGCATAGCCCCAGTCGCGCTTCGACGAGAGGTTGCCGAGGTAGAGCCTCTCCTGCTTCCCCTGAGCTATGCGGGCCGCGGCCAGCGTGATCTTGCGCGTCACGAAGGTCTCGCCGCGCCGCTCGCTCTCGTGGTTGAAGAGGATGCCCGAGCAGCAATACATGCCGTAGGCCTCGCGGTATTCCTTCACGATCCAGAAGCCGTAGAGCTTCGCCACGGCATAGGGGCTGTAGGGGTGGAACGGGGTGAGCTCGTTCTGCGGCACGGCCTCCACCTTTCCGAAGAGCTCGGAAGTGCTCGCCTGATATACGCGGCAGGTGGCGGCGAGGCCGCACTGCCTCACGGCCTCCAGCACCCGCAGCACGCCGGTGGCGTCGGTGTCGGCCGTGTATTCGGGCACGTCGAAGCTCACCTGCACGTGGCTCTGGGCGGCGAGATTGTAGATCTCGTCGGGACGCACGCTTCCGATGGCCTTCATGAGGCTCATGGAGTCGCTCATGTCTGCATAATGGAGATGGAAGCGGGGATGCCCCTCGAGATGGGCTATGCGCTCGCGGTAGTCGGTGGAGCTGCGGCGTATCGTGCCGTGCACGTCGTAGCCCTTCTCTATGAGGAATTCGGCCAGATATGAGCCGTCCTGGCCGGTGACGCCTGTGATGAGTGCTTTCTTCATTTCCTGTCGTTTTTCATGTATCGCTCCCATTCGAGCCGCCACTCGGCGAAGCGGGCTATCCCCTCGTGGAGTCCGACCCGTGGCTGATAGCCGTAGTCGCGCGTCAGCAGCGAGGTGTCGGCCCAGGTGGTGGCCACGTCGCCGGGCTGCATCGGCAGCATCTCCTTGCGCGCCTCGCCTCCGATGGCGCGCTCGAGCTCCGTGATGAAGAGCATGAGGCTCTCGGGGTGGCCGCAGCCGATGTTGTAGACCGGGGCCTTCCCCTCGGGCGAGCCCTCCGCCACGCGGGCCGTGCCCTCCACGATATCGTCGATATAGGTGAAGTCGCGGCTCATGTCGCCGTGGTTGAACACCTTGATGGGCCTCCCCTCGAGGATCGCGTCGGAGAAGAGCATCGGCGCCATGTCGGGGCGTCCCCAGGGGCCGTAGACCGTGAAATAGCGCAGCCCCGTGGTCTTGAAGCCGTAGAGGCGGGAG
>USHH01000027.1 GCA_900554345.1 uncultured Bacteroidales bacterium
ACCCGCAAGGGTGGAGACCTTATTGTTCCGACGGCTATCGTCTCGTGTGAATCACCAGATGATCACTCTCTCCGATGCCGGGCGGTAGAGGGGCTCACCCTCCTTGATGCCGAATGCCTCGAAGAAAGGCTCGATGTTGCGCAGCGATACGTTCACGCGGTTCTTGCCCAGCGAGTGTACGTCGCCGGTGGTCAGCGAGCGCATCTCCTCCTCGCGGATATTGTTGGCCCAGAGGTTGGCGAAGTTCATGTAGAACACCTGCATCGGGTCGAAGCCGTCGATCCTGGCCTGCTCGGATGTGATGTCTACGCCTTTCTTCTTCTGCGAATCGAGGAAAGCGGTGCGTGCGATTCTGAGGCCGCCCTGGTCGGCGATGTTCTCGCCGAGGGTATACTGTCCGTTGGCCATCAGGCCGGGAAGCACCTCAACCTCGTTAAACTGCTCTACAAGACCCTGGGTGAGTTTGCCGAATGCCTCGCGGTCTTCGTCGTTCCACCAGTTCACCATGTTGCCGTTGGCGTCAAACATACATCCCTGGTCGTCGAAGCCGTGGGTCAGCTCATGGCCGATCACGACACCGATGCCGCCGTAGTTCTCGGCGTCGCTGCTCTGCGGGTCGAAGAAGGGGGCCTGCAGGATGCCGGCGGGGAATACGATCTCATTGTTGACCGGATTGTAGTAGGCGTTGATGGTCTGGGGTGTCATGCTCCATTCCGTGCGGTCGACAGGCTTTCCCCACTTGGAGAGGTATTCCTTCTGTGCCCACATCGAGGCGTTGTGCACGTTCTCGTAATAGCTGAGCGAGGGGTCGAGTTCCATCTTGCTGTAGTCTTTCCACGTGTCGGGATATCCGATCTTCACTGTGATGGAGTTGAGCTTCTTCATGGCCTGCACCTTGGTGTCGTCGCTCATCCAGGGTAGATGCATGATGTGCTTGCCGAGGGCGTTGCGCAGGTTCTCCACAAGGCCGATCATGTATTCCTTGGAGCTCTCCGGGAAGTATTGCTCCACGTAGAGCTTGCCGATGCCTTCGCCGAGGAAGCCTTCGGTCACTCCGAGGGCACGCTTCCAGCGCGGGCGCTGCTGCTGCACTCCGCTCATCACCTTGTTGAACTCAAACGAGGCATCGGAGAAGCTGTCGCTCAGATAGGGAGCCGCGCCGCTCACCACCTCCCAGAGGTAATAGTCTTTCTTCTCGCGGTCGGTGAGGCTCTTCCAGAGGTTGTCGGCCTGACGCATACCCTTGAGGTCGGTCACGATGATGGTTTCCGGAGCCTCGATGCCCATGGTCTCCACGAAGAGACGGTCGAGAGGCAGGTTGGAATATGTCTGCTTGATCTGCTCAAACGACATGGGGTTATACATCAGCTGTATGTTGCGGGTTTCCTCGCGCGTCATGGCGCTGTCGGCCACCATCTTCTCGATCTTCATCACGTTTTTCACTACGCGGGCGGCATCTTTCTTGCTCAGGCCGGCGTTCATCATCTGGGCGGCGATGAGCTTCTGATAGGCTTCCCTCACCTCCTTGTTGCGCTTGTCGTTGAGCAGGTAGTAGTCGCGGTCGCCGAGTCCGAGGCCGGCGCTGCCGAGATACATGGCATACTGAGAGGAGTTGGCGAGGTCTTCCTGCGGACCGGCGCCTATGAAGGGCGAGCCGTAATATTTGTGGAGCCAGTAGAAGAGGTCGGTCATCTCCTCCGGCTTGGCGTTCTCGATCTTGGAGAGGATGGGCTTGATGGGCTCGGCGCCCAGCTTGTTGCGCTTCACGCTGTCCATGCCGGCCTCGTAGAGGGTGGCGATCAGATAGGCGTCGGTGCCTTTCTTGGGATTGGTGGAGGCGAGGTGGCGCACTATGCGCTGCACGCGGTTGTTGCTCGAGTCGTTGAGGATGTTGAACATTCCGTAGCGGGAATATTCAGGAGTAAGCGGATGGGACTCGATCCAGCCTTTGTTGACGTGCTGGTAGAAGTCGGAGCCCGGAGCCGTTGTCTTGTCGATGCCGGAGGCGTCGAGGCTCTTCAGGTGTTCCTGGGCGTTGGCTCCCGTCGCAGCGGTGGCGGCAATGGCCAGGCCCATTAATAGAGTGTTGATTTTCATGTTATTATTAGTTGTTTTGTTGTGTTGTCGTGTCGGTCTGCGGTGCCGGACGGTATTCCAGTATGTCGCCCGGCTGGCAGTCGAGAATCTCGCAGATGCTGGTGAGAGTCGAGAAGCGTATGGCTTTGGCCTTTCCGGTCTTGAGGATCGACAGGTTGGAGGGGGTGATTTCCATACGCGACGCGAGCTCGCCGAGCGACATCTTCCGCTTGGCCATCATCACATCGAGATTTATTATAATAGGCACGGTTAAGGGTGGGTTTATTATGTATGGTTTATATTGTCAGTTCGTTGTCTTCCTGAAGCTGTATGCCTCTGGCCCATATCTCGGCCATGAGAAGCGCCATGAGGCCGAGGATGCAGGTGGTCCATGGTATCAGCCAGTATGACGAGAGCGAATAGCCTTCGAGCTGGAGGTCGAAGCCGGAGAGCATGCAGTCGTCGATGATGCCTGACGCGCTCTGCATCAGCGCCAGGCAAAGCAGATAGACCGCCAGCCTACGCAGCCGCTTCACGTTGGCCCTCACGAATACGAAGCCACGGTTGATGCGGATTATGAATTTGGCGAATTCTATCACCGTCATTATCGAAAACACCAGCGCGGCCACCATGCATCCCACCGATATCCAGTTGAAGGTGATCTGGGAGGCGTCTTCCGGCAGGATCACAACCGCCCTACGTATTATCACCGGCAGCTCGCGTCCGTCGGCCATCATGATGGTGTCCGTCGGATGATAGTAGCTCCCCTCATCGGGATTGAATGCCAGATCCACGGGCATATAGCTTTCCATCGTCTCGGCTCCGTCTTGCGTCTCGTCCCAGCCTTTGGTGAAGCCGGTGATAAACGCTGTCCCCATCATATACGACGGGATGGTGACCGAGGCGGCCAATATGCATATTATAAGTATGCACAGTATGTTGATGCTGGTCTTTTTCATTTCGGCATTATTGGATACTGCTCTGCAAAATTAATATAAAATATTTGGTTTGCCAAAAATAATTATCGTTTTTCGATATATTTTAGCTCTTTTCCTTTTCTATCACTTCTCTCAGGGTGGCGATTTTCATTTCCGTCTCCTTCCACTCCTTCTCCGGATCCGACTGCTCGGTGATGCCTCCCCCGGCGAAATAGGCTATCCGGTGGCGCTCCACGCGTGCCGACCGGAGGTTCACTCTCAGATGAAACCCTTTTCCGGATGTGGTCTCCCCGAGATACCCTCCGTAATATCCACGCTCAAAATCCTCACGGCTCTTGATGAAGCTCATGGCTTCTTCTTTTGGCAGACCGCACAGAGCCGGGGTGGGGGAGAGCCTCTCTATGAATTCATGCAGCTCGGCGTAGCTGAAGATCTTCGGCAGCGGCGAAGACACCCACGTGCGCAGATGTTCCACGTTGCCGGCTTTCCGAGTCTCCGGCGCTTCGGAATGGCTCTCGCCAAACTGAGCGGACATGATGTTGAGAAGATAGTCGGTCACAATCTGCTGCTCCTTCCGGTCTTTGTCGTCCCATTTTCCTTCGCTGCCGGCCGGGCGTGTCCCCGCCAGCGACATCACCACGGCCTCTCCGTTACCTCCATGACACAACACTTCCGGCGTCGCTCCGATATATACTCCGGTGAATGGTGTGTAGTATATAAAGGTGTATGCGTCCGGGTATTTCAGACACAGGTCTCGGTATATCCGTGCGAGTCCTTCGTAGTTGTCGCGGTCGGGGGTCTCATCTACAAGTGTGCGTGCCATCACTATCTTGCGGTCGGGATGCCCTTCCAGTGCCTTGACGGCTGCCTTCACGTTGGCTATGTGCTCGTCTCTGGTAGTGCTCCGCTTCGGGAAAGGATAGAACGGCGTGTCTCCGTTAAACCCCTCTACCTTTATATATCTCACGGAGCCGAAATCGAGAGCCTTTATATCTTTTGGTATGGTGATGGTGTGTCGCGGATCGCCGTCGAAGCTCCCGATCACGAATCCGCGCGACAGTCCGGAGCGGGGATAGAACGAGGCCGCAGTGTTCAGCCTTCTTGAGTTGCCGTATTTATAGACGTAAAATGAGAGACCCTTTGATATTGCGTCAGGGAAAAAATCCTCGAGCTCCTCGAAGACGTCTCTCCTCATCGTCCAGTCCTCCTCGCTCATAGATCTGCCTCAAGTTCAAAAGGATATGTTCGGGTCACTGTCACTTCGGCGAAATCGCCGGGCTTCAGTCCCTCTCCATTCACTATCACCTCATGGTCAACTTCCGGCGAGTCCCATTGCGTGCGGCCAATGGCGGTGCCGTCGGACTGCAGGCGGTCGATGAGCACTTTCAAGCGTTTACCGGCCATCTTCTCGTTCTCTTCGAGCGAGATCTGCTCCTGTATCTCCATCAGCTGGTCGAGACGGCGCTGCTTGGTGGCCTCGTCTACCTCGTCGGTATAATGCCGGGCGGCGTAGGTGTCGTCTTCCATGCTGTAGGCGAAGGCGCCGAGACGCTCGAAGCGCCATTTCCTCACGAACTCGAGAAGCTCCTCGAATTCTTCCTCACCCTCTCCCGGGAAGCCCACCATCATGGTGGTGCGCAGCTTGATGCCGGGCACTTTCTCGCGTATCTTCTCTATCAGCTCCTCGGTGTGTCGCCGGTCGATGCGGCGCCTCATTCTCGAGAGCACCTTGTCGCTGGCGTGCTGCAGCGCGATATCGAGATATTTGCACACGTTGTCGCGTTTTGCCATCACGTCGAGCACATCCATCGGGAAGTCGGCCGGATAGGCGTAATGAAGGCGTATCCATTCCACTCCCTTGATGTCGGCCATGCTGTCTACAAGCTCCGCGAGCCGGCTTCTGCCGTAGAGGTCGGTGCCGTAGCTCGAGAGGTCCTGCGCTATGACATTGAATTCCTTCACTCCCTTGGCGGCAAGCTCCGCTGTCTCCTCGAGGATCTCGTCTATGGGTCGTGAGGTGTGGCGTCCTGTTATGATGGGGATGGCGCAGAAGGCGCAGTGGCGGTTGCATCCCTCCGAGATCTTGATGTAGCAGCTATGGGGAGGGGTGGTGAGGCTGCGCTCCCATTCCCGGGGCTTTGTCTCCTCCTTAAGGTCGGGCAGCGACTCTATGAAGCCGTTCCAGTCGAATTTGCCATACCATCGGTCGACTTCCGGCATCTCCTCCTTCAGCTCCTCCATGTAGCGCTGCGAGAGGCACCCCATCACGGCCAGCGTGCCTATGCGGCGCTGCTGCTTGAGCTTCGCGAGACTGAATATCATGTCGATCGACTCTTCCTTGGCGTCGTTGATGAAGCCGCATGTGTTCACCACCACGTATTCCCCGCAGGGTTTCTCCGGATCGTGGCTCACATCATATCCCTTGGCCTCGAGCCTACGCATCAGCCGCTCGGAGTCGATGAGGTTTTTCGAGCATCCCATCGAGATGACGTCGATATGCCGCTTCCTCATTTCGCGCTGTCGATAAAGAGTGAGCGCACGAATTCCTCGGGGCGGAATATCTGCAGGTCGTCGATGCCTTCGCCGATGCCGATATATTTCACCGGTATCTTGAACTGGTCGGAGATTCCCACCACTACTCCTCCTTTGGCGGTGCCGTCGAGCTTTGTCACGGCCAGGGCGTTGACTTCAGTCGCGGCCACAAACTGGCGTGCCTGCTCGAAGGCGTTCTGGCCGGTGGAGCCGTCGAGCACGAGAAGAATCTCGTCGGGTGCGTCGGCCACCACTTTCTTCATCACGTTTTTCATCTTGGTGAGCTCGTTCATGAGGTTCACCTTGTTGTGGAGGCGTCCTGCCGTGTCGATGATCACCACGTCGGCTCCGTGGGCTTTCGCCGACTGCACGGTGTCGAAGACCACGGCCGCAGGGTCGCTGTTCATCTTCTGCTTCACTATGGGCACTCCCACCCGGCTGCTCCAGATCTCGAGTTGCTCGATGGCGGCGGCGCGGAAGGTGTCGGCGGCGCCGATCACCACGCTGTTGCCGGCCTTCTTGTATTGGTTGGCGAGCTTCCCGATGGTGGTGGTCTTGCCCACTCCGTTGACGCCCACCACCATTATGACGTAGGGGTCGCCGTTGGCCTTCTTAGGCACCTGGAAGTCGTCGGGCTCCTCGCCCTCGCTCTCCGGGCGCGCGAGCATGTCGCTGATCTCCTCCGCAAGCAGGGTGTTGAGCTCCGAGGTGCCCACGTATTTGTCTTTGGCGACGCGGGCCTGAAGCCTCTCGATGATCTTCAGGGTGGTGTCGACGCCTACGTCAGAGGTGATGAACGCCTCTTCAAGGTTGTCGAGCACTTCGTCGTCTACCTTGCTTTTTCCGGCGATGGCACGCGTTATTTTGCCGAGTACACCCTCTTTGGATTTCTGCAGTCCGCTGTCGAGCTTCTCTTTTTTCTCTTTCGAGAATATCTTCTTAAAAAATCCCATACAAGATATATTGTTTAAGGTGCGAAATTAATGAATTTTTCTGACATACGAAAGCCGTTGTCTGTCAATCCGCCCTATCCGTCAGGATTCTATTTCTCACCGTCTTTGCGGTTGATGGTGATATTGATGCTTTTCACTTTATCCGGACTTGTCTCATCGGTTTCTTTTGTCACCTTTATGCTGTCGGGCGTCAGCGAATCTGTGGGGATAGCCGCTATCTCTTCTGTCGTTTCGATGTCGATATCAATGGGCCGGCGGTTTTCAAGTCTGTTGAAGAATTTGGCCATGAGCACCGGGCAGGCTATCACCGACACCACCCATATCGCCAGCAGTGTGTTGCGGAATCCCCGCTGCATGGAGCGTCTGTTGCCCGCCATTGCCCGTATAAGGAAAAACACCGGTATGCCGAGCGCTATCTGGGAGGCGATCGCCAGCGTCAGACCCCATGTGGCGTCGTAGGTGCCGATCACATGCTCGAATGCAGGTGGAAGCGTATCGATATTGAGGAAGCTGAGGAAGAGCAGGCCCATAAGGCAGGCGAGTGTGCCGAGCACGAGGGCTATGGCAACGGGCACGAAGATGATGAGCCCGATTACTATCAGCACCTTGAGCAGCACCGAGAAGAACCTCGAGGATCCGCTGCGGCTGATGGCGGCATAGGCGGCTTCGGCTCCGGGTGTCCCGGGTGTCTCGCTGCCTTTGCCGGTCTCGTAGAAGTTGTCGGTCACGGTGCGGCCGATATTCGAGATCGTCGGTGTCTCTCCCATCATCTGCATCTTCTCGTAGGGTGTCTCGGCCGGTGGCACAACTATCCAGAGCACGACATAGGCAAGTGCGGCGGTTGAGAGGGAGAGAACGGCGAGAAGCACTGTAAGCAGCCTTACCCACACCACATCTATGCCCGTGTAGTGGGAGATGCCGGCGCATACGCCCCCTATCATGCCTCCCTGGGTGTCGCGGAAGAATTTCTTCACGCTCCCGGGGTGGGGGACATACGGTGGCGGCACGGCTCCCGGCTTGGCTTCGGCCTTCTCGTCGATGTCGATTATTGTCTCGTCTTTAGGGACATCGTAATCTACTGTCATCTTCACGTCGGCGTCGATGAAGTCTTCCGGCTTCCCCATCCTGGCTATCACGGCTTCTACGTTTGCGAGGGTGATGATGCGGGAGCCGCCGTCGCTCATCTCGGTGAGGAGCTCTGATATGCGCCCCTCGATGTCGGCGATCAGCTCCCGGAAGTCATCGAGATGGCTGAAAGCGTGTTCCAGTGTGCTGAGGTAGTCGCTCAGGAGGGTATAGGCGTCGTCGTCGATGGTGAAGCCTGTCCCGGCAATGTTTATGTTGAAGGTCTTTTTCATTTCTGTAGGTCTATTGGGGTTTCTGGTCTGTTGTCGTGGCTCTGTCTGAAATGCTCCACATTGGCTACTATCTGGTTCCATGCGTCGGAGGTGTATCTGAGCACCTCCTCGCCGTAGTCGGTCAGGAAGAAGTATTTCCTTGGCGGCCCTTTCGGCGACTCCTCCCATTCATAGTTGAGTTTCCCCTCTTTGCGCAGGCGGTTGAGAAGAGTGTAGAGGGTGCCCTCCACCACTATCATGTCGGCTTCCTTGAGCCTGGAGATGATGTCGGATGGATAGGCACGCCCCTTACTGAGTATGAGGAGGATGCAGTATTCCAGCATCCCTTTCCTCATCTGTGACTTTATGTTGGCTTCATTAATGTTGCTTGTGTTGTCCATAGGTTGTCGGTTACAGTGCTGTTCCTTTGTTCGACGAGCCGGTGTCGGCCTTGTCGTCGTTGTCGATGGAGGTGTTTGTCTTCTTCACGTCGGTCTTGGCGTTGCCGAAGTTCCATGTCAGGCTTACGCCTATCCTCCAGCTTTTATTGTGTGATCTGGTGGTGGTCTTCATGTTTTCGGTGGCCACTACGTTCTTGAATCCCTTGGTGCTCTGCAGGAAATCGCCGGCGTTGAGCGAGATGCGCAGCGCGTCGTTTTTGAGGAAGCTGCGGCTCAGGCCTATGCCGTAGTAATACCAGCCGTAGAATGTGCTCTGCAGTCCGTATTCGCGCGTGTTCTGGCCGCCGTAGGCCGAGAGCGAGATGTTTCCGGGGAGCTTGTAGTCGGCGCTCACGCCGTAGTTGAGTGTCCAGCCGTGGTTGCTGTAATCGGGGTTGTGCGATTTCAGGCTCACGTATGCGAGGCGCCCGTTGAGGTTGACTCTCAGGTTGGGCACTCCGCTCCATGTCAGGAAGCCGGTGAGGGCGGCGCTCTCGTTGTGGCCGATGTTGGCGTAGGTGTCGTAGATTGTCATCCCGTCCATGTAGGAGTAGGATGATATGGCGTTGTTGATGCGGGTGTACTCGATTCCGACGTTGCCGCCGATGGCGCCGGCGAAGTGGGTGTAGGTCAGGCTCACCTTGTGGCTCTTCTCGCTGTCGAGGTCTGGATTACCCATGCGGATCGAGTTGGCTTCCAGCCGGGTCTCGAAGGGATTGGTCTGCTCGATGGTCGGGCGTGAGATTCTCATGAGGTAGGCCAGACGCAGGTTCTGCATAGGCGAGAAGGAATATGTCAGCGACACGTTGGGCACCAGATCGTTGAGGTGTGTGGTGTAGTCGGGCATGGTGCCTTTCCTGAACTCCGTGCCCATTCTGGTGTGCTCGTAGCGTGCTCCGGCTTTTGTCGACCATGCTCCGAAGACTCCTGTATAGGAGGCGTAGCCCGCGTAGATGTCCTGGAACTGGAGCATGGAGGTGAGGCTTCCGGGGTCTACTGTCAGGTTGTCGTAGGTGTCGCCGCGCAGTATGCTGCCGTCGGCGGTGTTGTGGCGCCAGAGTGTCTTCGCGCCGGCCTCGATGGTGTGCTTCCCTTCGGCGAGGGGGTTGGCGTAGTCGAGCTGCACGGTGTGCTCGCGGGTGTAGTTGTTATTGCGGCTCCTTTCGAGGCGGGAGGCGAGGTTCATGTTCTCGATGTCGAAGTAGTCGTAGTTGAGCTTCATGTCGTTGTTGCCGAAGTTGAAGAGATAGGAGAGTATGAGGTTGTGGCCCTGCTTCCCGAAGGTGTGCTGGTAGGAGGCGTTGGTGGTCACGCTTCCGTTGATCATCTTCACTCCGATTCTGCGGCTGTAGCCCCATGCTTTGGCGCCGTCGGGCTGATACATGTCCATGCGGGCCAGCAGCGGATGCTTGTCTCTGGCGTTCACCATGTTGCCGTTGACAGAGATGGAAAAGAGGTTGCTTTCGTCCGGCTCCCACGACATGGCGCCGGCTCCGCTGAGGAAGTCGAAGTTGATTTTCTGGTCGAAGTTCTCCACCTGCCTCATGCCGTTGTTGTCGCCGAAGTATTCCGTGGTGATGTTGGCTGAGTTGTCCTGGGAGGTGAAGAGTGATTTATAGTAGTTGACGCTCAGGTTTGCGTTGACTCTGTTTTTCTTCATTCCGCCGAATAGGGTGGCGCCCGACTCGCGGTTGCTCAGCGAGGCGGTGATGGAGCCGGAATATCCGTCGTCGGTGCGCTTGCGCTCGGTGATGAGGTTGAGGATGCCGCCTGTGCCCTCGGCGTCATATTTGGCGTCGGGCTCGGTGATCACCTCCACCTTGGCCACTGCCTCCGCGGGCATTGATTTGAGTATGCGCTGGTAGTTGGCGCTCATGAAGGGCTCCTCCTTGCCGTTGACGTAGATCTTGAAGTTGCTCTGGCCGTTGATGCGTATGTTGTCCTCACCGTCGACCGACACCATCGGCACCTTGCGGAGCATGTCGAGCACGGTACTTCCTTTCGATGAGTCGTCCTCATCCACGTTGTAGGTGAGCTTGGCGCCGTCGCTCTGTATCACGGGGCGCTTGGCGGTCACCACCACCTCGTCGAGGTCCTCGTAGGTGTTGTATGCTGTGGTGTCGGCTTCGTTGGTGGCCGGCGTCTGTGTGGTGGTTTTCAGCTTGGGGGCCTGCCCCTGCGAGGTGGTCTGTGCCTGGGCGGAGGGGATGTTGCCGAGCATCATTATGAAGGCTAATGCCTTGAGGTTTCTGTCGTGTTTCATTTTTATCTTGTTTTAATCAGATATGTTTCCGGCCCGTTCGGCATTCGAGCATGCGTTTTTATGCCTTTACGTGGGCCACCGGTTGTGAATCACGGTGCAAAGTTAATGTAAATTTTAGTACTATGCAATACATAGTAGTAAAATATTTTGGAACTACATATGTCTTTAGTACTCGGGTATAATGCGGCAGGAGGTTCCGCGATTAGGCGAAACCTCCTGTGGAATGTTGTAATATGTCTGTGGCTCAGTGATTTTATTTGGCGGTAATCTTCGGGAGAATCCGTTTCAGAAACACTGGCGTGGCGATGATGCGGTAGTGCAGGCGGTAATTGTCGTTGAATCGCTCGCTGTGGTGCATGGCATAATCGCCGCTCTTAAGTCTCTCCGATATCATGGTCCGGTCGCTTTCCTCATCAGGGAAGGTGAGGCCCGTCTCTTTGATCATGTTCTCTATTTCGCTCCATTCCTCCGGCCACGAGGCGCTTGATGTGTCTTCTTTACCGGCCACACTCTCGACGAAAGCGTCGAAAAACTCGTTTTCGGTGATTTTTCCCTCCACTATGGCCGAAAGGTTCACTCTCATATAGTTCCCTTCGGCGCCGGTGGGTTCATAAAGGGGGCCGTCGTAGCTGCCGGTTTCAAGTAGCTCCTGACGGAGATACTTGCGCGCGGCCGCTGTGTCGCCGAGCAGATGGCCAGGACCGAAACGGTCCTGGAAGAAATTCTTGTAGACGTCGGCGAGCTGTGATTCAGGATACCGCCCCATCTGGGTGAGCAGGGCTTGGCGTATGGCCTCACGGGGAGCGGCGGCGCAGGTCAGCGGGACGAGGCAAAGCAGCGCGGCGATGGCGAGGGATATTGTGAGATGTCTCATGCGGATGTCTTTTTCGTTGAGTGGCGTTTTGCGGTCAGTTCTATTATATAGGCGTCGTGGGTGGATTCTATTGTGCGGGCGTCGAAGCCCTCGCTCCTCAGCCTCTGTGTCAGCTCGTTGGCCGGAGGCAGGGGAGAGCTGTTGACGTGGCGCCCTGAGTGGATGGTGTTGATGAAGGTCTCGTCGGTGGGGAATGCGATGATGATTTTCCCGTCGGGTTTCAGGTTGCGTCCCATGAGCTTTCCGAGGGTCCTGGCCGGATGATGGAGATGGGGATACACGCTGTAGAGCAGTATGTGGTCGTAGTGCCCGTCGATGTCGTCGTGCTCGAAGTCACATTTCACGAAGCATACCTGCGGCAGTCGGCCGTATTTCCTGCGGGCCACATCGAGCATCCCATCCGAGAAATCGACCGCCGTGATGCGTCCATCCTCTCCCGTGCGGCTGCATAGGTAGGGAAGCAGCACGCCGGTGCCGGTGCCCAGGTCGAGCACGCTCTGGCTGTCGGTTATGTCGAGCCTGTCAAGGATATAGTTGATTTTCGCGGGAGTCGAGAGGATCTCCATATTGTCCCAGAAAGGGGCGATGGAGTTGAAGAAGTCGATGTCGTGCATGTTCTGGTCACTGAATTATTTTGGCTTCCTATATAACAATTAAACATTATTTCCGGTTTATTATTATGCATTTCACCCTTTAGTTTCATTGCATAGGTTGACGCTTTTTTAATATGGACAATATAAAGACACGTCTGTCGCTTCTTTATTTCCTGCAGTTTGCGGTATGGGGATCCTATCTGGGATGTCTCGGCCAGTTTCTCGGGCGCGTGGGTCTCGGCAGAGACATATCATGGTTTTATGCCGCAGCGGGCCTTGTCTCCCTCTTCATGCCGGTGACGATGGGATGGGTGGCCGACAGGCGCGTGGCTCCCTCGCGTCTTCTTTCCCTTTGCCATCTGCTTGCTGCTCTGGGCATGTCAGGCGCTTGGCTCTATGCCGACATGGCTGATGAGGTCCGATTCTGGCCCCTGTTCTTGCTCTACATGCTCTTCCTCGTGTTTTATATGCCCACGATCGCCCTCTCCAACACCGTCTCGTTCGCGATACTGAAAAACACCGGGCGCGATATGATGGCCGATTTCCCGGCGGTGCGCCTTTTCGGCACCGTCGGATTCGTGGCGGCGATGTGGCTCGTCAACTCGCTTTATTATTACGACGGTCACATAGGGTTCACTCTGTCGGATGCGTCACCACAAGGGATGGCCCGTTTTCAGTTCACCCGCGGTATGCTCCTTACTGCTGCGGTCTTTGGAGTGGCAACTTCGCTCTATTCACTCTCCCTTCCGGCTTTTCGGCCGCCACGCGCATCTGTCGCTAAGGCTCCGTCGGGTTGGTCGGCATTGGTCGGTCTGGCCGATTTCCGTCTGTTCTCCCATAAGGGTATAAGGGTGTTCCTCTGTTTTGCGGTGCTGGCAGGCGTGTGCGTTCAGGTCACCAACGGCTATGCCACTCCTTTCATATCCCACTTCAACGCGCTTTCGGAGTTTGCCGGTTCGCTGGCCGCCGGCAATGCCACGATGCTCTTCTCACTCTCCAATATCTCGGAGGCATTCTGCATCCTGCTGCTTCCCTGTTTCATGCGGCGTTTCGGCTTCCGGGCTACGGTGACCGTGGCCCTCGTGGCCTGGAGCCTGAGGTTCGGCCTTTTCGCTTTCGGCGACACGGGCTCCCGTCTCTGGATGCTCGTGCTCTCGATGCTGGTCTACGGCATAGCTTTCAATTTCCTCAGCATCGCGGGCGCCATGTATATGGAACGGAACGCTCCGGAGAGTGCCCGCGGTCGTGCCCAGGGTGTGCTGATGATGATGAGCAGCGGTCTGGGCGCCACGCTCGGCATGATTGCGGCCGGGGGCCTTGTCAATCATTTCTGCCGTTGGGAGATGGTGGAGGGCACGCGTTATTTCATGGGCGACTGGCAGTCGTTCTGGCTCGTTCTCGCGGTTTATGCCCTCGTGCTTGCGGTAGCTTTCCGCATGGTGTTTCCATCTGACCGGCAATGCCTCCGGAGCTGACTGCGGGGAGCGGAATAAGCTCCCGATTTTGCCGTTTCGCCCTATTTTGTTAATTTTGCAGAGGCAATGCCATCATTGTTGAGTTCAAAGAATGAAGAATATACGTAATTTCTGTATTATAGCACATATCGACCACGGTAAGTCGACACTCGCCGACCGTCTTCTCGAGCGCACCAAGACTGTGGCCGAGAAAGATATGGAGGCCCAGGTGCTCGACGACATGGATCTGGAGCGCGAACGCGGCATCACGATCAAGAGCCACGCCATCCAGATGGACTACGGGCAGGACGGGGAGCACTATTTCCTCAACCTCATCGACACTCCGGGACACGTCGACTTCTCTTATGAGGTGTCACGCTCCATCGCCGCCTGCGAGGGGGCGCTCCTGATCGTAGATGCCTCGCAGGGCATCCAGGCACAGACCATCTCCAACCTCTATATGGCCATCGACAACGACTTGGAGATCATTCCGGTCGTGAATAAATGCGACCTCGACAGCGCCAAGCCCGACGAGGTGGAAGACCAGATCGTCGAGCTCCTCGGATGCGACCGCGGCGACATCATACGCGCCAGCGGAAAGACGGGCATGGGTGTCGACGACATCCTGCGGGCCATCGTGGAGAAGGTGCCGGCGCCAAAGGGCGACCCCAAGGCTCCTCTCCAGGCTCTGATTTTCGACTCCGTGTTCAATCCTTTCCGGGGTATCATAGCGTATTTCAAGATCGTCAACGGCACTCTGAAGACCGATGATTTCGTGAAGTTCGTCTCCACGGGTAAGGAATATCATGCCGACGAGGTGGGGGTGCTCAAGCTCGACCTCTCTCCACGCAAGGAGATCTCGGCCGGCAATGTGGGTTATATCATTTCCGGCATCAAGACATCGCGTGAGGTGCGCGTCGGCGACACCATCACCCATGTGGCGCAGCCCTGCGAGAAAGCCATCGAGGGATTCGAGGAGGTGAAGCCGATGGTCTTTGCAGGCGTCTATCCCATCGAGACGGAGGATTTCGAGAACCTCCGTTCATCGCTCGAGAAGCTCCAGCTCAACGACGCCTCGCTCACTTTCCAGCCGGAGTCGTCGGCTGCGCTCGGTTTCGGCTTCCGCTGCGGATTCCTCGGGCTGCTCCACATGGAGATCGTGCAGGAGAGGCTCGGCAGGGAGTTCGATATGGACGTCATCACCACGGTGCCCAATGTTTCGTATATCGTCTACGACAAGAAAGGCAACAAGACGGAGGTTCACAATCCTTCCGGTCTGCCCGACCCGACATTAATCGACCATATCGAGGAGCCTTATATCCGCGCCACGATCATAACGGTGGCCGACTATATAGGACCGATCATGACGCTCTGCCTCGGCAAGAGGGGAGAGCTTGTGAAGCAGGAGTATATCTCCGGCAACCGCATGGAGCTCACGTTCGACATGCCTCTCGGTGAGATCGTGATCGATTTCTACGACAAGCTCAAGAGCATATCCAAGGGTTACGCATCGTTTGATTATCATCTCCATGATTTCCGCGACTCAAAGCTCGTGAAGCTCGACATTCTGCTCAACGGCGAGAGCGTCGATGCCCTGTCTACGCTGACCCATGTCGACAATGCCGCCCGTTTCGGACGCCGCATGTGCGAGAAGCTCAAGGAACTGATTCCGCGCCAGCAGTTCGACATCGCGATCCAGGCTGCCATCGGTGGCAAGATCATCGCGCGCGAGACGATCAAGGCTGTGCGCAAGGATGTGACGGCGAAGTGTTACGGCGGTGACATCTCGCGAAAGCGCAAGCTGCTCGAAAAGCAGAAAGCCGGCAAGAAGAGGATGAAGCAGATCGGCTCCGTCGAGGTGCCCCAGAAGGCCTTCCTCGCCGTCCTCAAGCTCGACTGACAATACAGACTCATGAAGGTTTAGAATACGCGATCACCCCCGCATGGATTTGCCGTGCGGGGGTGATTGTCGTGTCGCGTATGTTATTTCAGGATGGCTGAGCCGGCGGTGCCGCTGCCATACATCTCGTCGCCGTGTTCCACCTTCTTGCCGTAGCCGAATGTGTAGGAGACATTGATCATTACGCGCCAGTGCTTGGCCGTGTTATATGTCCGGCGGTCGAAGCTGTAGTATTCGCTGTTTAGTGTCTGGTGAAATTCCTCCCAGGAAGTGCGCAGGAAATTGAAGACGCCGGCGCGGATGTTCCAGCCCTTGCCGCTCCAGCCGAGCTGTATCTGATAGCTTGCCGGGCTCCGCTCCACAATGCCACTCTGCTCCTCCTGATAGTGGCTCGGCGTAATATACCAGCTCCAGAGATAGAAATTTCCGAAATAATATGAGAGCTGGGCAATGCATGTCAGCTCGTTGCGCGTGCTTGCGTATGCACCGGTTGTCTTCCTCATCCAGTACTGCGGGCGCAGTTTGGCTATGAGTCTTCCACCGAAGAACTTTGCTGTCGCCGAGATGCCGAGCATGCCGCTGCGGTAGTCGCCGTTGTTGACGTATTTGCGGAGCATGGTGCCTTCGGGCGCGGTGGGGGAGTAGACGGTGACGCATCGGTTGCCGAGCATGTAGAGGTAGCCGGCGGCCGACAGCCGGCCTTTGTTGTTACATGGGAAAG
>USHH01000028.1 GCA_900554345.1 uncultured Bacteroidales bacterium
CACATCTGGAGGGGTTGCTGTCGTCAATGGGGAGTCGCTCCTCGCGCAGCGGCTCGCTGAATGGTGTGGGTCCACGCAGTATCGGCTTAGAGCCGTATTGCTCGCGCGCCACGTATGCGGCGAGGCTGAAGATGTCGGAGGGGTCTCCCTCGTTCATCGGAGGTGAGGCAGCGGCGCGAATCAGCGTCACTCCGTAGACGCCGATCCCGAGAGTCATCATGCCTGCCATCCACAGGGCCATGTAGAGGCGCCGGCATCCCCGAAGGGATGCGAGCCATTGCAGCAGGATGAAGAGCGCCATGAGCAGCAGGCAGAAAGCCACGACTCCGGAATAATAGGGCAGCCCGAGGATGTTGACACACAAAAGCTCCATAGCCCCCGCGAGACGGAAGAGGCCCGGCATCACCAGGCCAAGGATCAGGGCGATGGCAATGAACGCCACCGCCAGGGCCATGACGACGCCCCGGGGCGACCGTCGGTCGCCCCGCCGGGTATAGACATATATGAGCGCCAGTGCCGGGATGACCAGAAGGTTGAGCAGATGGACACCGATGGAGAGCCCCGTGAGATAGGCGATAAGGATCAGCAGCCGGCTTCGCGCAGGTCCGGGAGAGGCATCCCTCCATCGGATCATAAGCCAGACGCACAGCGCCGTGAGGAGCAGCGACATGGCATAGACCTCGGCCTCCACAGCCGAAAACCACACGGAGTCGCACCAGGCAAACGACATCGCGCCACCGAAGGCGCCCAGGGCCCCCAGCATCACGCGCCGGCGCGATGCGGCCACGCCGGGCAGCTGTCTCGCCGCATAGAATATCATCCGGAACAGGAGCATGACGGCGAGGGCCGTCATCAGTCCGCTGGCGGCATTGATCAGCAGGGCCTCCCTTCCGGGGGGGGCAAACATGGTGGCGACCCGCATGGCCAGCGACCAGAACGGATTGCCGGGAGGATGGCCGATCTGGAGCGAGGCGGCGGTGACCACGTATTCCGGACAGTCCCAATATGACGCGCCGCGCTCCATGGTGAGCCAGTAGACCACCAGGGCACATATCAGCGTGGCCCACGAGCCGAAGCGCGTGAGGGTGCGCGTCAAAGCGGTTATAGACGATGTGCTGATCATAATACAGGCTTCAAAATTACAAAAAATGTATGAAACAGTAAAAAAAGGAAGAAGGCTTGTCTCACCGACACGCCTTCACTCACGCTCATTAATTCTTTACAATGATATTGATCAAATAACTATTAACATCATTCAGCTTATTATCAACATAAAGCATTTCGCAATCCTACGCTTTCACAAGCGGGGTGATATCGGTAAATAATGGTTAATAAAGCCTTGTACGCGTAAAACAGGCGCCACGATGGCGTCGGCTGCATTTACACGCTGCAAAATTAAGGAAAAGCAAAATAAATTCCAATATTAAATGCATCATAAGAAAAATATTCCATAAGAAAGCCATATGCCGGGATATAATTCCATTGTCATAATGATATAAGTAGCCGCACAGAAAAATAATCTTTCAGAGGGCAAGACGCCCCCGCGCAGCCTCTTCCTGCGAGAAGACGGAGGGAGTGAAGCCGGTTAAGCCACAAAACAAGAGGGCGTCCTTATCCGTTATTTTTGTGAGATTTTGTGGTTAGCGGCAAAATAAGTAATTTTGCATAATCAACCACATCCACATGGAAAATGGAAATTGAAAACGGCAGAGACAAGAGCAGCAAGACGATAGAGGAAGCCACCTCCTCGGAGTATAAATACGGGTTTACCAGCGACATAGAGACCGACATAGTGCCGCCGGGGCTTAATGAGGACGTGATACGCCTGATATCACGCACCAAAGGGGAGCCGGAATGGCTTCTCGAATTCCGCCTCAAGGCCTACCGCTACTGGCTGACGCTCCCCATGCCGCGCTGGGCTCACCTGCGCATTCCCGACATAGACTTCCAGGCCATCAGTTACTACGCGGCCCCCAGGAAGAAGGAGCTGAAAAACAGCCTCGACGAGGTTGACCCGGAGCTGGTGAAGACCTTCAACAAGCTGGGAATATCGCTGGAGGAGCAAAAGCAGCTTGCCGGCGTGGCCGTCGATGCCGTGATGGACTCCGTCAGCGTCAAGACCACCCACCGCGAGAAGCTCGCCGAGCTGGGAGTGATCTTCTGCTCCTTCTCGGAGGCGGTGAAGGATTATCCCGACCTGGTGAGGAAATACCTCGGCACGGTGGTGGGCTACCGCGACAATTTCTTCGCGGCGCTCAACAGCGCGGTCTTCTCCGACGGCTCGTTTGTATATATCCCCAAGGGTGTCAGGTGTCCGATGGAGCTCAGCACGTATTTCCGCATCAACGCCTCCGGCACGGGGCAGTTCGAGCGCACGCTGATAGTGGCCGACGACGACGCCTTCGTAAGCTATCTGGAGGGGTGCACGGCGCCGATGCGCGACGAGAACCAGCTTCACGCCGCCATCGTGGAAATCATAGCCGAAGACCGCGCCGAGGTGAAATACAGCACCGTACAGAACTGGTATGCCGGCGACAGGGACGGCAAGGGGGGCATCTACAACTTCGTGACCAAACGCGGCCTCTGCCGCGGCCACCGCTCAAAGATATCGTGGACCCAGGTGGAGACCGGCTCGGCCATCACCTGGAAATATCCCTCGTGCGTGCTCAAGGGCGACGAGAGCGTGGGTGAGTTCTACTCGGTGGCAGTGACCAACAACTACCAGCAGGCCGACACTGGCACGAAGATGATACACCTCGGGAAAAACAGCCGCAGCACCATAGTGAGCAAAGGCATCTCCGCCGGGCAGTCGGAGAATTCCTACCGCGGTCTGGTGAGGGTGGCGCGCGACGCCACAGGGTGCCGCAACTTCACCCAGTGTGACTCCCTGCTGATGGGCGACCGCTGCGGCGCCCACACGTTCCCCTACATCGACGTGCAGAACTCCACGTCCACTCTCGAGCATGAGGCCACCACATCGAAAATCAACGAGATGCAGCTGTTCTACTGCCGCCAGCGCGGCATCCCGGCCGAGGAGGCCGTGGCCCTCATCGTCAACGGCTACGCCAAGGAGGTGATGAACAAGCTCCCCATGGAGTTTGCCGTCGAGGCCCAGAAGCTGCTTCAGGTGACGCTGGAGGGCTCGGTGGGGTAACCATCCATTCACTCAACAGCCAATGATAGAAAGAATAGTAATAATCGACGGCGTTGACCCCCAGACGTTTTATGGAGTCAACAATACGAACATCAGCCTTATCCGCAATCTCTTTCCCAAGCTGCGCATGGCGGCAAGGGGCAACGTGATAAAGGTGATAGGCGAAGACAACGAGACGGCCGAGTTCGAGCGCAAGGTCAAGGAGATCGAGCGCTACGCGGCCACCTACAACAAACTCAGCGAAGACGTGATCATCGACATCGTGAAGGGCGAGCCTCCTAAGGCCGTCAACTCCGACGGGGTGATCATCTTCGGGCAGACGGGACGCCCGATCGCACCGCGCAACGCCAATCAGGCGAAGATGGTGAGGAGCTTCGCCGAAAACGACCTCACATTCGCGCTCGGCCCGGCCGGCACCGGAAAGACATATATCGCCATAGCCCTTGCCGTGGCGGCCCTGAAAAACAAGGCCTGCAAGCGCATCATCCTGTCGCGCCCGGCCGTGGAGGCCGGCGAGAAGCTCGGCTTCCTGCCAGGCGACATGAAAGACAAGATCGACCCCTACCTGCGTCCGCTCTACGACGCGCTCGAAGACATGCTGCCGCAGGTGAAGCTCAAGGAATATATGGAGAGCGACACCATCCAGATCGCGCCGCTCGCCTTCATGCGCGGCCGCACCCTCAACGACGCCGTGATCATCCTCGACGAGGCCCAGAACACCACTATCCCGCAGATGAAGATGTTTCTGACGCGTCTCGGCGTCAACTCCAAGATGATAGTGACCGGCGACGCCACGCAGATCGACCTGCCGCGGGCCGTGCGCAGCGGACTGCTCCACGCTCTGGGGCTGCTGCTGCGGGTGCCCGGAATCGGGGTGATCGAATACGTGAAGAAAGACATAGTGCGCCATCCGCTCGTGCAGCGCATCGTCGACGCCTACGAGGCCGAGCCCCGCGACCCGGAGGCACCCGGCGAGGATGCCGCCGCCAACGACCACAATGACCGAACAGATATATGAAACCAGGAGACACAGTGCGCTTCCTCAATGATGTGGGGGGAGGCGTAGTGACAAAAATCGAAGGCAAGATAGCCTACGTCGATGACAACGGGTTTGAGACGCCGATGCTCATCAAAGACCTTGTGGTGGTGCTTCCCGCCGGGCATGAGCCGAAGGCGCCGGGAGCGAAGATGTTTGACCAGTCGGCCTACGACGCCGGACGCTCCCCCGCCCCCTCGAAAGAGATAGTGAAGGAGCCCGAACCGGAGCCGGCCGCACCGGCCCCCGCACCGGAGACACAGCACGGCGACCGCCTCAGCGTGACGCTCGCCTTCGAGCCCACCGACCTCAGGAGGCTCGACAAATCGCAGTTTAACGCCGTGCTCGTCAACGACTCCAACTACACGCTGGCCTTCACGCTGCTGCGCCGCGCCGATCAGGAGCGCGCCTGGAGCGTGGTCTATGCCTCCACGGTGGAGCCCAACGAGCTGATGGATGTGGCAAGCTTCACCCACGAGACGCTCGGCACCATCGAGCGGGTGGCCATTCAGGCCGTGGCCTGGAAACGCGACAGGCCGTTTGAGATCAAGTGCCCTATCTGGATGACGAAGCGTCTGGACCTGACGAAGTTTCACAAGCTCCACTGCTTCCGTCCGGGTGTCTATTTCGACACGCCGGTGCTGGAGATTCCCGTGATCACCGACGACGTGGCAGCCAATGGCCGGGAGCCGGCCCTTGAGGCGCTGCGCGAGATCTACGACGAGTCGCTGAGACAGTCGGCCCCGAAGAAGGACACCGAGTCCCGAAAGGGCTTCGCGGCAGGGCGCCGGGAGGCCGCGCGCAAGGCGTCCGAGGAGGTGGTGGAGGTCGACCTCCACATCGGCGAGCTCACCGACACGCTGGCCGGGATGCAGCCCGTCGACATGCTCACCATGCAGCTCGACACCGTGAGGAAGACGATGCGCAGGTATGCCTCGCAGCCCGGCCGGAAGATAGTGTTTATCCACGGCAAGGGGGAGGGTGTGCTCCGCAAGGAGGTGCTCAAGCTGCTCGGGCGCGAGTATCCGGAATCGACTGTGCAGGACGCCTCTTTCCGCGAGTACGGCTTCGGCGCCACGCAGGTGACGGTGAGAAACCCTAAAGCGAAGTGACGATGGCCGACGTTTGGTGGACATATCCGGCGGAGAGCGAGTCGGGCCGCACAGTAATCGTGACGGGCCGCGACGGCGTCGACAGGGAGCGCCTCAGCGGGAAATACCGCTACCGCATCAACGTGATATGGAACTACACCCCGCTGCCCGACGGGCTCCCCGACGAAATCGACTCGCGCCTCATGGAGGAGGCCACCGACGCCCTGCTGGCGGCCTTCCGCAAGGACAAGGTGGCAGTGATGACCGGCATCTACACCGGCGACGGCCGGCGCGACTGGGTGCTTTACTGCAAGAACCTGAAAATATTCTCCATCGTCTTCAACAAGGCCCTGGAGCCCCTCGACACGATGCCCCTCGTGGTGGAGGCCGAGGAAGACGAAGGTTGGGAGGAATATCTCCACATGCGCGACGAGACCTACATTCCCGACGCGGACTGAAAGCGTGGCAGACACGCTATGACGATTTTCTGATTTTACCATTATTAATTTACCAATCTGACAATCATGGGCGGTTTTTTTGGAGTGGCTGCAAGAAAGAGCTGTGTGGCCGACCTATTCTACGGCACTGACTACAATTCCCATCTCGGCACACGCCGTGGCGGCATGGCCACCTACGACGCGGAGACAGGGCAGTTTCAGCGCTCCATCCATAATCTGGAAAGCTCTTATTTCCGCACTAAGTTCGAGGGCGACCTCGACAAATTCAAGGGCGACTCGGGCATCGGCGTCATCTCCGACACCGACGCGCAACCCATCATCATCAACAGCCACCTCGGGCGCTTCGCCATCGTGACCGTGGCCAAGATCAACAATATGGACGAGCTGGAGAGCGAGCTCCTCAGCCACAACATGCACTTCGCGGAGCTCAGTTCCGGACAGACCAACCAGACGGAGCTGATAGCGCTGCTGATCATCCAGGGAAGAAACTTCAAGGAGGGCATAGAGAACGTCTACAACAGAATCAAGGGCTCCTGCTCGATGCTCATCCTCACCGACGACGGCATCATAGCGGCACGCGACAAATGGGGGCGCACCCCGATCGTCTTAGGCGCCAAAGAAGGTGCCTGGGCGGCCACCACAGAGTCGACGGCCTTCCCCAATCTCGACTACGAGGTGAAGAAATATCTCGGGCCGGGGGAAATCGTGAGGATACGCCCCGAAGGCATGGAGCAGATACGCGAGCCGGAGAAGAAGATGCAGGTCTGCGCCTTCCTCTGGGTCTACTACGGCTTCCCCACTTCCTGCTACGAGGGAAGAAACGTGGAGGAGATGCGCAACCAGTGTGGCTACGAGATGGGTCTCACCGACGATTCGGAGGTGGACTATGCCTGCGGCATCCCCGACTCGGGCATAGGCATGGCCATCGGCTATTCGCAGGGCAAGGGAATCCCCTACAGGCGTGCCATCTCCAAATACACCCCCACCTGGCCCCGCAGCTTCACGCCTCCCCGCCAGGAGCTCCGCGATCTGGTGGCGAAGATGAAGCTGATTCCCAACCGCGACGTGCTCCGCGGCAGCCGCGCGCTGCTCTGCGACGACTCCATAGTGCGCGGCACACAGCTTCGCGACAACGTCAAGGTGCTCTATGAAGACGGCGCCAGGGAAGTGCACATCCGCATCGCCTGCCCCCCGCTGATCTACAGCTGCCCGTTTGTCAATTTCTCGGCGTCGAAGAGCGACCTCGAGCTCATCACCCGACGCATCATAAAGGATTTCGAGGGCTCGCCCGACAGGAATCTGGAGAAATACGCCACCACGGGCTCGCCGGAATACGAGCGGCTGGTGGAGGAGATCCGCAAGCGTTTCGGACTGTCGTCGCTGCGCTTCAACACCCTCGAGATCCTGGTGAAGGCCATCGGGCTGCCGAAGTGCAAGATCTGCACCCACTGCTTCGACGGCTCCTCCTGCTTCTGAGCCAATCCGGGTAAATATAATCCGCCCCATGCGACTCATCGCATGGGGCGGATTATATTTACCCGGGAAGCCCGAGCGGAGGATGGCTTACGGGATTATTTCTTCATGGTGAAGTGGCGTGAGGCGAGACGGTAGCCGTCGCAGAACACCTCAACGGTGTAGTCGCCGGGGGTCAGCGTGGTATTGACGTCCCAGTAGACGCTGACGCTGATCTCGTCGTTGGCATATTCCACAGTGCGGTGGGCCGTCGACTGCACGCTCTGGCCGTCGAGCTTGAAAGTGCCGCCGTTGCCGAGCAGCGACCCCTCCGGCGAAAGGATGCGGATGTGGAAGTCCTTCATGCCGGGCGAGGTGGTGTTGTTCGGGCTCACGATGAAGCTGACGCCGAGCTGACGGGCCTTGGTGATGTTTTTCTCCACCTTTCCCTTCTTGTTGTAGGCATGGAAGGAGAGGCCCGTGATGTTGAGCTTCTTGGCGAGCTTGACGGTCTGGGTGAGCTGCTCGTTGTTGCGGGTGGCCACGGTCACCTGGGTTGCGAGCTGCTCGTTGCGCTGGGTCACCTGCTGGATCTCCTGCTTGAGCCCCTCGTTCTCCTCGCCGAGACGCTTGATCTCCTCGAGATAATGCTTCACGATTCCCTTGAGGGTGGCTATCTCGCCCTCAAGCTTCTTGATTTTCGCGCGGTTGGCGTCGTTGCTGCGTTTCTCGGCCGAGAGCTCCTGGAGGAGTCCCTCCACCTTGAGGCGGGCCTCGTTGTACTGCTGCACGAGGGAGTCGTTTTTCAGATACACCTGCTGGTCTTCATACTGCGAGAAGTCGGCGTTGAGCTGGTTGAACTCGTTGGTGAGCAGCAGACGGTCGTTGGCCAGCAGAAGGCTGTCGGCCTGGGCACGGGCGTCGTTGACCTGCGCGGTGCGCGCTGAATTGCTGATTATCAAGACGACAATCAGGGCGATAAGGGCTACGAGCACACCGGCTCCGCCATATACGATGATTTTCTGATTCTTATTCATAGATTCGGGTATGGGTCCTACGCCGGGCGTGACGATGCCGGGCGCTAAATCAACTGCAAAGATAACAACAAATTCCTATATGGCAAAATCATCTCACCTGGCATCGCGGTCGAAATGAGGCATGTTCTCCGGGAGCACCATCGAGAGCTCCACAAGGCCTGCCACGACGCCGTCACGGCGCCAGGGAGTCTGGAAGATGAGCTTCTTCATGCCCCCCTTGGTGATGGTGTAGGCGTTGTCGGTGCCCTCGGCGAGCATACGCAGTATCTTCTCGCGGGCGTGGGCCGGGTGATACTGGAGAAGGTCGTGGCCGATGATGTCGCCATGGCGCGCGAAAGTGGCGCGCGAGCGGTCGTTCATATAGAGGATGCGGCAGTCTGCGTCGCAGATGGTGACGGCGAGATCGATCTCATCGGCCCAATGGAGCAGCCCCTCCGGAACTTCATATTTCATAATCTGATGAAAGTGTGTATGAGACGTATGGGATATATACCTAAAAGGAAGCCGACGGCTTTCGGAATGAAAGACGTCGGCTTGATAGCTTGGATTTTTGATCCTGCTGTTCGTTGGTGGGTCTGCTTATTTAGCAGCCTCGGCGGGAACCTCACCGGCAACGACTGTTGTGTCGCCAGCAACGGTTACGTCAGCTGTGGAGTCGTTAACGGCCTCAACGGCTACTGTATCGGTGATAACCTCTTCTGCCATCATGATAGAATCGGAATCAACAGCCTGCTCAGCATTCTTGTTGCCGCTGCAGCTTACCATAGCTACGCTGAAGAGAACAGCGAGTGACAAAACTAATTTTTTCATTTTTTTGGTTGGTTAAAATAATAAAACAATTTTTTGCTATCAAAAACGCTGCAAAGGTAAGCAACATTTTTTAACCGCCACACTTTTGAGCAAGAAAAATGAAAAAATCATGTCATATTTCACACTTATTAACTTTATTAACCTAAAATATGGGTTATTTAACTAAACCAAGGCCATAGGAAACGCATTGCTTAGAGACGGACTTTTATATGAGTCTTAAGTTTTTTTATTAATTTTGCGTCACCATGCCGCCGCGACGCGCTGCGGCGCCCTATCTACTCATGAATTTCAAGTACAACCGACGCCTCATTGTCTATCTCTGCGTGCTGGTGGCGCTGCTGCCGCTGGTGTGCTTCCGCGACGTCACGCCCGACAACGAGCTCCGCTATCTGAGCATAGCCGACGAGGCGCTCCGCTACAACCACGGGTTTGCCTTCTACTCCCACGACGAGCCCTACGCCGACAAGCCTCCTCTTTATATATGGCTCGCCATGCTGGCCCGCTGGCTATTCGACGACGACGCCGGCCTCTTCCTGATGCTGTTTTCGGTGATTCCCGCCTTTGTCGTGGCCGAGGTGATGGACCGCTGGTCGCGGCCGGCTCTCAGCGAGGACTGCTCGGTGATGGCCACTCTGCTGCTGCTCTCGTGCGGGCTCTTCGCCGGAATGATGGCCTTCCTGAGGATGGACATGCTGATGACGATGTGGATAGTGCTGGCTCTCCGCTGCTTCTTCGTGCGCTGGCAGGACGCCCGCTCCCCCCATCCCACGGGATGCCGGGCTGAGGGTTGGTGGTTTCCTGTGTTCGTTTTTCTGGCGGTCTTCACCAAAGGGCCGCTCGGATTCCTCATCCCGCTCTTCTCCATCATCGTGTTTCTATGGCAGCGCCGAAGGCTGAAGTGGTTTTTCCTGTTCTTCGACTGGCGGGCATGGAGCGTGCTGGGAGGGCTCTGCGCGATATGGCTCGCATGCGCCTACGCGGAAGGGGGCGGCGACTATCTTTATAACCTGACCGTACACCAGACCTTAGGACGCGCGGTGAACTCCTTTCACCACAACCGACCGCCATGGTATTACCTCACCACCATGACCTACTCCCTGCTTCCCTGGACGCTGCTCGCCGTGGGAGGCGTGGTGGCGGCGCTGACCCGCAAGGCGAGATGGCGCAGTCAGAAGGAGCTTTTCTTCCTGCTCACGTCGATCACCATAATCGTGCTCCTCTCTCTGATAGGGAGCAAGATGCAGGTCTATATGCTCCCGGCCTACCCTTTCCTGCTCTATCTGGCGGCGATCTACGTCTCGCGCTATAGGACCTCGCGATGGGTGAAAGCGGCGGTGGCGGTGCCGGCGACGCTACTGTGTGCCGGAGGGCTGGCGGTTTGGTCGATAGTCAAGCTCGATGCTTTCCGGGCGTTCGACTGCTGGGAGGTCTATGCGGCGGGCTCCGTGCTCGCTCTCGCTGCGGGAGGCGCCCTATGGCTCCTCTTCGGGCGCCGCGACACCCCTATGGCAATCAACGTGACAGCCGGAGGAATATTCGCAGCCATCTTCATAGCCGGCTTCGCGGTGGCCGACCTCAATCCGCACACCAGCTACGGCCCGCTCGGCCGTACGGCCTACAACATAGCCACAAGCTATGACTGCGACGGATATTACGCATACCGCATCCACAGGGCCGAGAACATGGACGTCTATTTCCACAAAAGGGTCGGAATCATAGCCGACACTGTGGCCGACCCCGTGAAGGCGCTTCCCGAACACGGCAGATGGGTGCTGATGACGCCGGCCGGCGCGATTCCGAATGATTCCGACACTTACCAGACGACAGTGGGACGATATGAGATCCATATCGTCGACAATCCGCCATGGGTCTCCGCTGAAGACGAGTTCTTCCGCCGGCGTGCGCCATATATTCACTCAACATTTCCCTTCTTATGAACATCCCCGACAACAAGACCTCACGATACGGCCTCACAATAATAGTGCCGGTCTATAACGAGACCGACAACATGGAGGCGCTGGAGCGGCGTCTCGCCGATTTCCTGCCGAAGGCGAAGATCCCGGCCTGTGTGCTGATGGTGGACGACGGCTCCGCCGACTCCAGCCTCAGCAGGATAAAGGAGATATGCGGCCGGCATCCCGATTTCTTCTATCTGGCCTTCAAGCGCAACGCCGGCCTCAGCGCCGCCATCAAGGCGGGAATCGATTACGCCCGGTCGCCCTGGACAGGATATATCGACGCCGACCTGCAGACCGACCCCGATGACTTCAACCTCCTCATCGACAACAGCGGGGAGGCCGACATCGTGCTCGGCATACGCGCCAACCGCAAGGACTCGGGCTTCAAGAAGCTTCAGTCGAGGATCGCCAACGGCTTCCGCCGCAGGATGACGGGCGACGGAGTGGCCGACACGGGATGCCCGCTCAAGATCATGCGCACGGAGATGGCTAAGAAGGTGCCGTTTTTCACAGGGATGCACCGCTTCCTGCCGGCTCTCTTCCTGCTTCAGGAGGGAAGGGTCAGGCAGGTGCCTGTGCGCCACTACCCGAGAGTGGCCGGTGTGTCGAAATACAATCTCATGAACAGGCTCTGGTCGCCGTTTGTCGACTGTTTCGCCTATCGCTGGATGCGTAAGCGCTACATCAGATACGGGGTGGCCGATAGCAATCTGGACGGCAGCGGGTCATGAGCATGCTGGTCTACGCGATAGGGTTTCTGGCGCAGGGATTCTTCTCGGCGAGGATGCTCGTGCAGTGGATCCTCTCGGAGAAGGCGCGGAGGGTGCTCTCCCCCACCGTCTTCTGGGTCTTGAGCATCATCGGCTCTTATCTGCTCTGCATCTACGGCTGGCTGCGCCACGACTTCGCGATAGTGCTCGGCCAGTTCATATCCTACTACATCTATCTCTGGAACCTGAAAGAAAAAGGGGTATGGCAGCGGCTGCATGCGGCGCTGAAGGCGCTGCTGCTGCTCACGCCTGTGGTGGCCATCCTATGGGTGGCCGGCGACGCCTCGGCGTTCGTGGCCTCGTTTCTCCGCAATGAAGAAGTGCCGCTATGGCTGCTCCTCTTCGGCTCGGCCGGACAGGTGGTATTCACCCTGCGGTTCATATATCAATACATATATTCCCGCCGGGCAGGCCGTTCGGCCCTTCCGGCGGGATTCTGGATTCTCAGTCTCGTTGGTTCGATGTCTATAGTGAGCTACGGCATCCTGCGCTCGGACCCCGTACTGATTGTGGGCCAGTCGTTCGGACTTGTGGCTTATTCACGCAATCTCTGGATCGGTTACCGCTCGGCGCGTAGCCGAAAGGTCAGCGGTTGACGTAGATATCGCCGCTCCCCTGCTCGGAAACGCTGAGGTTTCCGGTCTTCAGGCCGCGTGCCTCCACATCGCCGCTTCCCTGGGTCAGCAAGTCAGCGCTGTCGCATCTTCCGCCTACGGAGATATCGCCGCTCCCCTGCGACATGGCTTTCAAGGCCGGCGTGTCGATTCTCTTGACCTCAATGTCGCCGCTCCCCTGGGTGGTGAGACCGGCCGACTTGCGGCATGACGCTCCGCCGACCTCAATGTCGCCGCTTCCCTGAGTCAGGGCCGAGAGAGAGGTGCAGCTCACCGCCCGCAGGTCGATGTCGCCGCTCCCCTGCGTCAGCAGGGAGAGGTCGTGGCTAAGCGAGAGTTCCCCCTTGCAGACGATGTCGCCGCTCCCCTGCGTGCAGAATTCCTTTATGTCGGGAGAGGAGACGTAGGCCACTATCCGGCAGTCGCCGGTGATAGAGACATTATCGGTGAATTCGACCGTCAGGGTGCCGCTCTTCACCTTCGCCTCTATATATGGCATCACATTGGCAGGCGCAGATACCTTTACGCTTCTGGCTCCCTGGGTATACACGATGTCGATGCTCGATCTCGTCGTCACGCCGCTGAAATCAGACGTTGAAAACGTCTTCTCAGTAGAGCGCCCCGAACACTTGATGCTTTTCGCATTGGCGTTGATTGTCACACATGAGGCGCAGGCAGCTCCGAGAAGGAGTGCCGCGCCGTAGATTGCTGTCTTTATCGTCATAATAGAAAACTGTTTTACTATAAGACGCACGTGCTGCGGAAATGTGACACCCTTGCTACAAAAAAAATGGCACCTCCCGTAAGGGAAGCGCCGATGATTTCACTATTTCAATAAGTTGTCTGCTTCACAGTCAGAGATTTGTGTGATAGATCTCTGAGGCGGCCGTGAAATACCACGAGGCCACTTTTTTAAACCAATTTTTCATAACAGTAGTATCTATTTAGTTAAACATACCGGGCGCCGGGGCGCCTGTTGGAATAAAATTCTACAGAAAGCGACTGCAAAATTACGAATTTATTGTCATCAAACAATGTTTTACAACATATAAACACGCCTCACCGCGAATAAGTTCGTCAGCACGAACCCGGAGAGACCGGGACGAAAAAATTTTTCAAAATTTTCCGAGAAATATTTGGTGGAATAAAAAAAAGGCATTAACTTTGCACTCGCAAAAGCGCCTGAGCAGCGAGCGAGCTAATAAGCAGACGGCGCGAAGCATGGGGTGCCATAGCTCAGTTGGTAGAGCAAAGGACTGAAAATCCTTGTGTCCCTGGTTCGATTCCCGGTGGCACCACCTCCAAAATCGCTAAGTAGTTAAAAATCAACTACTTGGCGATTTTCCTTTTACTCAAATTTTGCCGAGTTACGGGTCAAGCCGAATTATTCGGGTCAGCGGATTTTCGGTGCATTTGTTAAAACCGGGAGATTAAAGTGTTAAAAATTCAGGCATATAGTTTGACGAGGCGGAAGATGAAGAAGTCACGATCCCGGACACCACGCATCTGTGAACGGATTTGAAATATCCCGACTTTACCACCAGGGCAACCGCATCAGAATCCATAGTTTTTAAGAAGAATTCTTAAATATTCTTTATCCATGGACGCCCTTACGAGCCTCTTTCTGAGACTAAGCTTATCATCAGTTGCCTTTGCAATCTGCAAAACCAGCTTTCTAAGGAGAGACAGATTTTGCGCGGCATTTTTCTTTCGCGCCCTACAGTCATCTTCCCTGAATGTGACGTCAAGATGCCAGTGCAGGCCGTTTTCCACCGCCCAGTGACTTCTGGCGAGACCTCCGTAATAAGCCGCCGAAGGAAAGTCCTCGTCACTGATATAGTATCTGGTCTGCGTCGTTTCCCTGCCGTTGTCAGAGACATGTACCGTATGGGTCTCGACCTTAACAATCGTCTTGAGATTCTTCCACCGGTTCAGTACTTCCTTGTCTTCCATCAATTCGGCATGGAAGGCCGAGACGGTGCGCGTCTCGACACGGGCATGTTCCTTTTCGGTCTCCGAATGAGAGGGAAATGGCTTGTTGTATTTCATGACGTCTTTTATTTCAGTCAGTAACGCACCCTGATTCTCTTTGACGGCAAGAAAATAATGTCCTCTCCCTGACACGATCCTTTCTGCGATGTCAACCTGCGTGCCCATGGCGTCGATGCTTATTATGGCGTCTGTGATCTCAAGTTTGTCAAGCAGCCTCGGAATAGCCGGTATCTCATTCTCTTTGCCGCAAAGCTTTTCCTGACCTATGAACAGTGAGTTTTCAGCGACATACGCATTCAGCAGATAATCCCCTTTCGGACCCTTTTCTTTCGGAACCGTACCGCAAAGCTTTTTGCCGTCTATGGCTATCTGTTTTTCGTTGAGTATGTCCAGTACCCTTTTGCCCTGTTCAAGAACCGCCTGTTCCAGAAACTCCGTCTTCAGCACTGCGAACAGTCTTTCAAAAGTGTCGCTCGACGG
Organism: uncultured Bacteroidales bacterium; assembly: GCA_900554345.1. Classification (GTDB taxonomy): domain Bacteria; phylum Bacteroidota; class Bacteroidia; order Bacteroidales; family Muribaculaceae; genus Lepagella. The sequence continues at coordinate 14,853 of USHH01000028.1, forward strand.
ACTTTTGTCCGTATAAGGGAAAAGTCCGAAATCCCGTGCCTGATGACGGGCAAACAGAGCCATGTCTGAATATTCCTCCCGTTTTGTCAGGTAAGTCAGGAAGGCGACTGCAAGAAGATCCCCCAGCTCATAGGTGCACCGGTCTATCTTTCGAGGGTCTTTTACCCCGTCAAATATCTTTATAAGCATGTTTCTCATGCCTATAAAATAATCCGCATGGACTCCCCTGTCAAGTCTTTACGACTTAAATATCCCTAAATCATGCTAAATTTTATGGATTCCGATGCGGTTGCCCTGCTTTACCACACCCACATAGCGGCACAATTGTCCCTGCTGGACAATCCTCTCGCCCTTGGCATAGACAACGCACCTGCCATTAGCCGCGACATAATCATTCAGCACCGACAGGTCAATCCTCGTCATAAAATCGTTAAGCTGCGTCATATCTTTGGATGTTGTTTTTCACCTCAGTTGTGATGGTTCCCGGTTTGTCTGTCTCATTAAAAAGTTTGGTTCGGTTCGGGCTTTATATGTGCCCGATAAACTAATCCTACATATACGACCGGGCAAAAGAAAAACAGTAATGCTCAGTCTTTCGTTCCTGATGATCCTGCTGATTTGTCGGCAACTTATGGAGTTTATGCGTCCACAAACAAGTCAACGGCTGTGATTTGCGAATGGATATTATTCATCGAATAGGAGTTCTTCACAAGTCCGGAACTTGTTATCATTGTCAGGGCGATTCCTTTGCGTGTCTTTGTGATTTGGCGAAACAAAGCCACTTTATTACGCAGGTTCTCCATATATTTCTTATCAATCGTATATGGCCCGTCGGAATATTTAATCTCACAAAGATTAATCACTTTGTCGCTTCGGTCAATCAGCAGGTCAATCTGTGCTCCGGGATGTTCGTCAGTGGCAGCTGTACGCCATGAGTATTCGTTAGTGATAACTCCACTTATTCCAAGAGCCTTCTTTATCTGCTCTGAGTGTAAGAGGCATACCCTCTCGAAAGCCAGCCCACTCCATGAGTTAAAGACGGAAGTCATCTGTATCTTCGACCAATAATTGGCAT